>DATKHZ010000581.1:0-5636 GCA_035509995.1 Acidimicrobiales bacterium
GTCTACAAGATCCCGCTCGCGGAAGTGGTCATGGACTTCTTCGACGCACTGAAGAGCCGCACCAAGGGCTATGCCAGCCTGGACTACGAACCGGCCGGTTTCGAGCCGGGAGACCTCGTCAAAATAGATATCCTCTTGAACGGGCTGCCCGTGGACGCCTTCAGCGCCATCATCCACCGTTCAGACGTGAACGAGTACGGCCGGCGGATGACGGAGAAATTGCGTGAGCTGATACCGAGGCAACTGTTCGACGTGCCGATCCAGGCCGCGGTCGGGGGCAAGATCGTTGCCCGCCAAACCGTGAAGGCGAAACGCAAAGACGTGCTCGCAAAATGCTACGGAGGCGACATCACCCGCAAGCGCAAGCTCCTCGAAAAGCAAAAAGAAGGCAAGAAGCGCATGAAGAACATCGGCCGGGTCGAAGTGCCCCAAGAGGCCTTCATCCAGGCCCTGCGCCTCGACGATTAACTTCGCCAAGCGGAGGTCTCCGAGTATTTCATCGCCGCTTGACAACGGCTTGAACAGTGTATAAGATTACCTATCAGTGTCATATGCATCAACTTCCGTAGGGTGGCGAGAAGCACGCCGCAGATCCGCCCGTGACGCCATCGTCGATGCCGCTTGGGAGCTAGCACACAAGGAGGGCTTGGCCGCATTTTCACTTCGAGACTTGGCGCGAAGGGCCGGTATAACCACGCCCACCGTCTACGCCTACTTCGTCTCGAAAAATGCGATTTATGACGCCATGTTCAGCCGAGCGGCGACCGAGTTCGCCGCTTGCATGACTGAACCGTTTGATGCGGTGCCGCCTTTGGAGCTGCTCGTGGCCTCGCTACGACGCTTCGCCCGGTTCTGCGAAAGCGACATTGCTCGGTATCAGTTGCTCTTCCAACGGCTGATCCCGGAGTTCGAACCGTCGGCCGAGTCCTATGCCCCAGCCGTACGTGCCCTCGACGTGGCCCGAGAAATTCTAGCGGCCAACGGCATCACCCAGCCTAGACATTTAGACCTGTGGACAGCGCTAGTCACCGGTCTCGTCGACCAGCAGCTCTCTAATGACCCGGGTGGCGATCGGTGGACGAGGTTGAGCGCCGAGGCTGCGACCATGTTCGTCACCCATTGCCAATCGGCCCCCGAGCCCCGCAAGCGAGCAGCCGAGTCATCCTCGCCTACCAGGTCTCGCCCATGAACAGCGGGGTCGACGGGATGTGCCGCGCATCTACCGAGGTCGACGTTTATTCCCGATAAAGGACTTAGAGGGCCCACCTTCAAGGCCCCCCTGTCACCACCAACCACATAAGGAAACCACATGCCCACCGTGACCCCAGCCCGCCTTCACCACCTAGCTCTTACTGTAACCGACCTCGACGCGAGCGTTCGCTGGTACGAAGATGTCTTCGCTCTTCACTTCCTGATGGACGCGCCCCACCAAGGCGGTGTCGGCAGGGTACTCGGTGACGATGCCCACGAGCTGATGCTTGTGCTGCATCGTCACGACACCAATGATGGCGGCGTTTTCGGAGAAACCACCACCGGACTGGACCACGCCGGGTTCATCGTGCCCACACGGGCCGACCTCGAGGAGTGGCAGGCGCATCTCGAGGCGCACGGTGTCGCCCGGATGGATGTGGCCGAAAAGCCATTGACCCAGTCCCCGATCGCCGACGAGCCCTATGGGTCCGTGCTTGTCTTTCGCGACCCCGACAACATCCAACTTGAGATTTTCAGCCCGGCTCCCTCCGGAGGGTGAACGGCAACCCGGCCCGATCCAGCCGGTATTGCGCTGGGCTTCCCGCGAAGCCCGGCGACGCCGCTCTCAACGAGCGCATCGTTCAAATCGACCACACCAAAGCAAGGTGCTTCCTGTTCCCGACCGGCCCGTGGTGCAGCACACCTACCAGGTCCTGAGCTGACACTGAGGCACCCATACGGGCCCAGCCCAGAAGGCCCAGCAATTCCAAAGCTCTTCACGTAGCGACATCCAACCCACAAGGGGGCCCCATGATTACCAGAACATCCTCCAACCTGCGCACCCAGTCGACGCGCCGCTTCTCCGGGCGCCCATCGTCCCGGTGCAGCGGTCTGCTTCTAATCGCAACAACCGCATTGGGCCTCGTCGCCGTCCCTACCGTCGCCCAGGCCTCGTCCCTCCCCGCGCAGGCGACCCCGTCGTGCAGCAAAGTAAGCGCCGCATCGGTGGCCGCGGCCGTCGGCCATTCCGTGCCTGCCGGTACCTACTCCACCCAGACCGTGAAGGCGACCAAAGCTGACGACGAAATTTCCGCCGTAGTGACGACCTGCATCTACGGTTCGGTTAAGAGCCTGGCGGCGCTCGGCATCGACGTCATTGTGGGGTTCGAGGTCACCTCGAGGCCCCTCACTGGGGGCGAACTGAAGCACGCCCTCACCCAGGCGCAGGCGCTCAAGTTCGTGTTCAAGCTCTACTCCGGCCTCGGCATGAAGGCTTTTTATTACAGCTTCACCGACGGAGGGATCCCCATCCAGGGGATCGAAGCCATCAACGGCACCACGATCTACGCGGCGGCCCTGTACACCAAGACCCCGGCGGAGCGAGAGCTCGGCGCCCTGGTAAGGCTGGCCGAGAAGCTTTGAAGCGGGCGGCGCGTCGGTGGGCGCTGACCGACGGAGCGGCGCACCGAGAGAGGCGTCGGGCTTGATTAGTGAGATCGCGCGGAGAGGGCGGCGACAAGTTCGCGGCGGCTGCCGATCCCGAGCTTGTCGAACACCGCGTGAAGGTGTTCCTGGAGGGTGTTGGCTGATATGTGGAGCTCTTTGACGATAGAGGGGGTAGAACGTCCCTGAAGGACCAGCGCGACGACACGGCTCTGGGCGGCGGTAAGGCCGTGGGCGGCTAGCACGAGCGAGCTCACCTGGCTGGTGGCCGCGGAGCCTAGGACGACCGCCACCTGCCGGCTCGAACCGCCTGTCAGCGGTGAGCTGTGTACGGTGATCCAGCCGCCGCCGCCGCTCCGCAGCCGGGTCAGCGTGGGCGTGGTGGTCTCGCCGCGGTGGTCGGCAGCCAGCTGGGCGGCGGCGGCGGCGAACACCGTTACGGGAAGGTCGAGGTGTGCCGGCCAGTCGGCTTCGACGATATCGCCCAGGAACGCCTCGGCGGCGGGGTTCAGGGACACGATAGCCAGGTCAGCGTCCAGGATGATGACGCCCGGGCCGTCGTCGCTCGGTGGGCCCTTAGCGGCGGGATGCAGCGTGACGCTGTGACGGAGGCCGCGGGCGAGGTCGGGAGCAACGCGACGCACGAAGTCCACTTCGGTGGCGTCGAAGCCGCTCGCTGATGCGGACCGGTGCAGACAGAGCACTCCCCAGCAAAGGCCGCCCACCACCAGCGCGACCCGCATCTCATCGCCGAGCCCGAGGGGAGCGAGGACCTCCCGGTAGCGGGCGCTGGCGGTCCGCTCGCCGTGAGTGGCTCGGTCCAATGAACCGACCTTGTCGGCCGACACCGCCAATCGAGCGAACTTGTTCACGTCGTCGCGACCGTACTCATTGTCCAGGAACTGACCCGTGACCGCCGCCAACGGCGCTTCGGCCAACGCCGAAGTGAACAACAATGTCGTAGGGTCGACGCTGGCAAAGAAGGCGGCATCGTTGGTCACAGATGACCGCAAACTGCGCAGAGCTTCAATTCGGAACGACCCCAAGTCCAAGCCGCCGGCGCACAGCCGTTCTATTTCGTCGGCCGACCGGTGTCGGCCCGCTGTGCTCGGCTTGGATGGGGTCACCGTATGCCAACCTAGGCCCAGTACCCTCGCTTACACGCGGGGGGGTAACCTGGCTTGGTGCCGGCAGGAGCTGGTCAGGATTGGTCGGACAGGCCGAGTTGACGGCGGAGACCGAGGTCGTCGAGCCTGCCCCAGCGCTCGACAATCCGCCCGTCGCGCAGGCGGAAGATGTTGATGCCGGGCAACGTGACGGTCTCGCCTGATGGGGCCACCCCCATGATCGGCGCACCGGTATGCGTCCCCGTCGCGGTGAACTGTTCGACGACGATGTCGCCTTCGGCAACTAGGAGATGCAGGTCACTGTGCCAGTCGGGGAACACGGACCGGAACAGGGCGCCGGCGCTTCTCATCCCCTCCCGGTCGGCGCTGGCGCCGAACGGGGGATCGTTGTTTATGAAGTCTTCGGCGAGGTAATCATCGACCGCGTCGAGGTTTCCCTTGGTGAACAGCGCCTGGATGAACTCCCTGACGATGGTCTTGTTTTCTTCTGTGGTGGTCATGGCCCAATTGTGACGCCTCGCGCTCCTCACGACTACCCCAACTAGTTGGGGTACCGGAGATTCGAACCTGCTCACTTTTAGCAGCCGGCAGCGGGATGCTCTGGGCGAAATGGAACACGTCGCCGGGGTCCCACTTGCCCTTAACCTGGCGGAGACGGGCGAGGTTGGCACCGTAATAAGCCTTCTCCCAGTTGGGCAAAGCGGGGTCGATATAGTTCTGATAAGCCTCGCCGCTCATGTAAGGCCGCAGCGTCGCGTACCAGTTGCTCATCCAATTGCGCGCCCCCTCGATTGCTTCGGGATGGGCACCTTCGGACAAGATGGCGGCATATTGGGCCGAGGCCAGCGCTTTGCGGTGGACGAATGCAGTCGCCCCGGGTGCGACCCGGTTTATCGCTCCGCCCCACGAGTCGAGGACGACCCCGCCCGGGCCGCCCTCGGGCTGGCGCCGCTCGATGCCGGCGAGCACGGCCTCGACGCCGGCATCACTCAAGGGTTCGTTCAAGATGTCGGATTTTGCGACGGTGATGGCCCGTGGCAGCGTGCCGCCGGGGTACCTACCGCTCAGGTGGCACTCCGTCTCAGACAGCCCGCCGCAGTCCGCTTCGATGTACATGGCATCTTCGAAGGCGTTCTGGCCTACGACCTGGCTGCTGGGCGGGCCTGCCATGGCGATGAGCCGGTTGAGCTGGGCCTGGGCGCTCGCCTCGCTCCCCGCCCATACCCCGCCCACCCGAATGTAGGGGTGGGCGGCTCCGGGGTCTGCTCCCAAGATGCAGTTGGACCAGAGCTCATCGGGCCCAGCCGGCGCCCACTCCAACCAAGCCGGCAGCAACTGACGCGCTGCTTCCCACGGCCATGTCGCAAAGAACAATGCCGTCGCGGTCAACGGGAAGGCGGAAAAACGGAACTCGGTGACAATCCCGAAGTTGCCCCCTCCCCCACCCCGGCACGCCCAGTAAAGGTCAGCGTTGTTTGCGGCATCAGCCCTTACGATCTCCCCTGCGGCTGTCACGATTTCGAGGCCGACGATATTGTCCGACGTGAGGCCCCAGAGGCGGTCCATGACCCCGATGCCCCCGCCGAGCGCCAAACCGGCTATCCCGACGGTGGGGCACGAGCCGGCGGGTATGGAAAAGCCTTGCTGCTCGAGGCCCGAGTAGACGTCGATCAGGCGGGCACCAGCACCGACCGTCGCTATCCAGCCGGTCTTCGACGCACCCGCCGCCATGGTCAGGCGGGACATGAGGCTGACGTCTATTACTAGCCCTGTAGTTGTGGAATAGCCGGCGTAGCTATGGCCCCCGCTCCGAGCGGCTATGGGCAAACGGTGGTCCCGAGCGAAAGTTATGCACCGTGCTACGTCGTTTGCGTT
>DATKHZ010000582.1:0-4101 GCA_035509995.1 Acidimicrobiales bacterium
GAAAAAGCGGAAGCCACCCTGCCTACCGACCAATAACCCGAGGTCAGGTCGATCTTGCGTGGCGAAGGCGATCTCGACACTGCGAATGTGGCTTAGGCCTCGGCCGGGAACGATGAGATCGCCTCGGCGAGCACCTTCGAATCGTACTAGCCGTGACCGGTCAGGGGCGGGCTCGGTATTGAATCGTTTGAGCACACCACCTCCTTTCAGGTCAACCTCAGCGACCACTCCGACGCCTCAACCCGGCCGAACATGCGGTCACAGAACTTTCCCAACGTGTTGAGCTCGGCGGGCGAGAATTCGTCGATCACGAGTTGGCGGACGGCGGCCACATGGGCTGGTGCGCTGGCCACCAGCTTGGCGTAACCCGCGTCGGTGAGGATGGCTCTAAAGGCCCGACCGTCGGATGGGTCTGGCTCTCGGCGAACGTATCCCCGACCTTCTAGCCGCGTGACAAGGTGGGACAGACGGGACAGCGAGGCGTTCGTCAGCAGCGCCAGATCGCTCATCCGCTGCGCACGGTCGGGCTCCTCGGAGAGTTGGGCCAGCGCGTGGTACTCGATGAAGCTGAGTTCTGCGTCCCTCTCCAACTGACACTCGAGAGCCCCCCGGAGCCTGTGGACGATTCTGGTGAGCGAGCGCCACGCGCGTTCTTCGTCGACGCTGAGCCATCGTGGCGTTGAGTCCTTCAATTCCTTCTCCCGTTCCATTGCCCCAGCGTAGAAGATTTTGCTTGACAGTTAAAGCAACGGGGTCTTAGGATGCTTGAATGCTCAAGCAACTGTGGCCGGAAGTGATCAGACGGTGGACTTCACAACGCAGGACTTCTTCCGAATCGAAGACGGGCTTATTGAAGAGCAATGGGAGCCCGTCGACTGGGTTCGGGCCTACCAATCATTCGGATTACTAACAAAGGAGCTACAAGATGACTGAGCCCACAAACCAAAACACGACGGCGATAATCGGCGTCGGAAACATCGGCGGTGCCGTGGCACGCCATCTCGTGCGCGGTGGCAAATCGGTTGTGCTGGCATCGAACGACGCTTCGAATGCAGAAGCTCGGGCGCGAGAACTTGGATCGCTCGCTCGAGCGGCGTCCGTGGAGGAAGCAATTGCCAGCGCGGACACTGTTGTGCTCGCTCTCTGGCTCGATGCGATCAAGGGACTGGTCCCACAGCACACGAAGCTGTTCGAAGGCAAGGTGGTCGTTGACCCGACGAACCCGATCGGTTTCGACGAGAAGGGCCAACCCATGCGAACACTGCCTGAAGGGCAATCCTCGGGCTCGATCGTCGCTGCCTTGCTTCCGGTAAGTGCGCACTACGTGAAGGCGTTTGGCACTCTGGCCGCAGACGCTCTTGCCGCTAGCGCGTTCCGCGAGCCACGACGAGCGGCGCTCTATTACGCGACCGACGACGACGTCGCAGCCACCACCATCGAACGCCTGATCAGTGCAGCGGGCTTCGATCCGCTGAAGGCGGGTGGCCTTGCTGCGGCAGGTCGGATCGAGGCGCCCGGCGGCGATCTCCATCAGTTCGGTTTCAACGGCGAGATAGTCGATCTCGATCAGGCCCGTGCGGCCTTAGCCAAGTAGGAGCACCTTTTCGGGAACTCGTCGAGGAGTTTTGGACGAGCGGCAGCTGGGATTAGCTGCAATTCGCCGAGGATGCAGCCCATTTGCCTTGAGGAAATGGAGTCGTCAATGACATCGATCGCGCAACACTGGATCGACGGTGAATGGGTCGGTTCGGGTACCGTTACTGAATCGGTCAGCCCGGCGACCGGGGAAGTTCTCGCTGAGTGGTACGGCGCCGGCAAAGCCGAAGTCGTGTGAGGGATTCACCGTTGCCGTGTTCGCCGACAGCGCCGTGATCTTTGGGTGCAGCGTGAACGCGGCCCGACCCACGATGACTTGCTGTTGGTCCGATAACAGGTTCGCCTTCACCACGGTCAGCTGCGGGTCAACCAGCCGACGGAGTCACCAGGGTGCTGGCCTTCATTCAGGGTTTGGCCCCCGAGCCACAGTAGGTCTCGCACGGCTGATATTGAGGGCGGAGAGCGCGCCGTCGATGAAACGCTCGACGCCGAGTTTGTCGCACGTGGATCGTCGAGCTGAGGTCCACGACCAAACGTGGCAACCAAAGGAAACGCGCCGTGCGTCGCACGCCACCACCACCTCTCTCTCGACGTCGCCGCTAGACATCGGCCAAAGCCACGACGTCTAGGATTCCGGGAGCCCGGCTGAGCTCGTGTACCACCGCGGCGGGGACGGGCTCGTCGAGGGAGATCGCCATTATCGCCGTGCGCCGGTCCGCCGAACGGCCCAGGTGGAGGTCGACGATATTGATCCGGGCGTCGGCCAGCGCCGAAGTGACCAAGGCGAGCATGCCTACACGGTTGTCGTTTCGCACGACCAGCAGGTAGCGAGCGAATGGCAGCTCGATCTCGTGCTCGTCGAGCAGCACGATCCGGGGGGCGCCGGCAAACAACGTGCCGGCTACGGCCCGGCCGCCCCCCCGGATGCTCACCAGGTTTACGTACTCATGGGAGGCGCTGGCCGTAGTGGTCCTCACTTCGAGCCCCCGTTCGGTGGCCAGCTGGGGGGCGTTGACGTAGGAGACCGGTTCCTCCGTGACAACGGTGAGCAAGCCCTTCTGGGCGGCGAGGGTCAGCAACCGGGTGTCCCGGGCGGCCAGCGGCCCCTGGTACCCGAACTCGATCACGGCCGGCAGTTCTCGAGCCAGGGCGGCGAACAGGCGGCCGAGCCGCTCGGCCAGGGGGACGAAGGGGCGTACAACTTCGTCCGCCTCGGCCGCCGGCAAGTTGACGGCAAAGGGGACGAGGTCACCGTCGAGGGCCAGCACGACCTGCTCGGCGATAGCGACACCGGCCTTGTCCTGCGCCTCGCGAGTGCTGGCTCCGAGGTGGGGGGTCACAACCACTTGGTCCAGGTCGAGCAGGGCCGACTGGCCCGGGGGCTCGGTGGCGAAGACGTCAAGCGCGGCGCCGGCAATGCGACCCTCCCTGATCGCTCGCGCTAAAGCGACCTCGTCGACTATGCCGCCACGGGCGGCGTTGACCAGGCGGAGGCCCGGCTTGGTTTCACTCAGCAGCTTGGCCCCGATGAGGCCCATTGTCTCGGGCGTCTTGGGCAGGTGGATGGTGACAAAATCGGCCTGGCGGAAGATGTCGTCCAGGGGCACCAGCTCGGCCCCCATCTGCCTGGCCCGCTCGGGCGCCACGTAGGGGTCGTAGGCCAAGAGGTGCATACCGAACGCCAGCGCCCTTTGCGCCACGAGGGCCCCAACCCGGCCCAGCCCGACGATGCCGAGGACCTTGCCGTGGAGCTCGACGCCCTCCCAGCGGGAGCGCTCCCACCGTCCCGCTTTAAGGGCCGAATGAGCCTGAGGGATGTTGCGGGCCTGGGCCAGCAAGAGGGCTAGGGTATGCTCGGCGGCTGAGAGGAGGTTGGACTGGGGGGCGTTGACTACGATCACGCCCCGACGGGTGGCCGCCCCAATGTCGACGTTGTCCAGCCCGATGCCGGCCCGCCCCACAACCTGTAACTGCCGCCCAGCACACAGCACTTCGTCGGTGACGTTGGTGGCCGACCGGATTATCAACGCCACGGCACCGTCGACCGCCTTGAGAAGCTCGTCGGGGGACAGGCCCAGCTCCAGGTCCACTTTGTGGCCGGCACCGGCCAGGAGGTCGAGCCCGGACTGGGCAATCTCTTCGGTGACCAGGACACGAGCCATGGTGGCCATGCTCCCACGAATCGGGGGTGGAGTGCAGGGGTTACCAGGCAGGGGCCATCGCGCCTGAACAACTCCTTTAGCGCCTTTCCGGGGGGGACGCCAAGGCTTTTGCCTGAGCTGCCACCGGCGCAATGGAACAGACGACCGCCGTTATCCTAATGGCTCGAGCGGCCGTCGGACTGCTGGGGCCTCGGGTTGACATGTTCACGCTAGCCATAATCACCCCTGGGGTCACCTGACGCCGCCTGCGGGCCCGCGAGTGCGTTTTTATCGGCCGGCGATGTGGCTGCCGAGCGGTCTGCCTGCTCGGCCTCAACGGAATGCGCGGCCATCTTGCACAGTA
>DATKHZ010000583.1:0-3792 GCA_035509995.1 Acidimicrobiales bacterium
CTATTTGCGGCACCTTTTCAACGTCGGTGAGCCGAGCGCGGGCCGACTGGTGAGCCTCCACAACCTCGCGTGGCTGGCGGACCTGGTGGGGCGGGCTCGCCAAGCGGTGCTCGACGGGACCTTCGGCGAGCTGTCTGGCGAGGTCGACCGCACCTGGGGGCATGACCTGCCCGTGGTGGGGGAGGCGGAACCGCTAGGCTAGCGGTTTGTTCTTAGTCGATGGGCCCGCCTGAGGGGCCCAGGTAGCGATCGCCGGATGGGCCCCACCTTCATATGCAGCTCATAAGCAGCGTCTCAGTTCTCGTCGCAGCGTCGACGACGCAGACAACCGCGGCCAAATCCACCTCCTCGACTTCTTCGTCGGCTTTTTTGTTCCTGATCGTCATTGTGGCGGTCGCCTACTTCGTGCTCATCCGGCCCAGCCGCAACCGCCGGATGGCGGCCATGCGCGCGAGCCGCTCCGTCGACCTCGGTGACGAGGTAATTGCGGGGGGCATGGTTGGCCACGTGGTGCGCCTCGGCGAAGGCGACGTCGACATCGAGGTCGCCGACGGCGTTGTAATCACCTTCGTCAGCGGGGCCGTCCAGTCCCGCACGGCCTATGAGGCCAGGCTCGCGCCGAGGGGAGGCGCCCGGGGCTTCGGAGGTCTTGGCGGTCTCGGCGCCCGTACGGCGCCTACGACCACCGATGTGCAAACCTCGCACGAAAGCGATGCCTGGGCGTCAGACGGCGCTGATGTGGACGCCCACGAAGCTGGTGATGGGGATGCTGGCGCGTCGGGCGATGCCGACTGGGCCCACGAGGACGGCGGTGCCGAGCCCACGGGCGGGGACAAGTAGCAACCGTGCGCACCCGCCCGCTTATTTATTCGTTTGTCGCGATGGTCCTCATTGCGGTGCTGAGCGTCGGCGCCACCGTTCTCACAGGTAAGACCCCGTTGCTCGGGCTGGACCTGAAGGGGGGCGTGTCCGTCACAGAGAGGCCGGAGGGCGCCGTCAACTCCAATATCTTGCAAGAGGCCGTCAACATCATGGACAGGCGGGTCAACGGCACAGGTGTTTCGAACTCGAGCGTGGCCGTGCAGGGCGGCGACATTGTGATCGAGCTGCCGGGAGCGAGCAACGACACCCAGGTGCTCAGCTTCCTCGGCGAGACAGCCCAGCTGTTTTTTCGCCCAGTCGACTGCATAATCCCGGCGCTTTACGTCCCACCGTCGGCCACGCCAAGTTCTACGCCGACGGGTACGACGACGACGGTCCCGGGCGGAAAAGCCAAGTCCAACACAAAAGCCAAGCCCAAGACCGCGGCCAGCACTACAACGTCGAAGCCTGCTAAGGCTGCAGTCGGCTCGGTTGGTCACGTTCCGCTCGCCAATTTGGATGCTCGCCTCGCCTCCGCCAGCTACCCGGTCGCGGCTCGTGCCAGCCCCACATCGGTACCCGCACCAAACGGAGGCCGCGCCACCACTTCTTCGACGCTCGCGACCACCACAGTCCCCAAGAGCCGCGGGGCGACAACTACGACAACGCCAACCACGACAACGACGACCCCGGCGAGCATCTGCAACTCCAGCCAGACTGCCCAGGCGGAGTACAACCCGCCGCACGGCAATAAGTACGGCGTGACGCCCCCTCAGCAGGACAACGCAAACGAGACCGTCGTGCTGCCCAATTACAGCGGCTACGCAGCGGGCCGCTACGTGCTGGCTCCGGCCGAAATGACGGGGAACATTGTAAAGACCGCAACCGCCGACCTCGACTCCCAAACCGACGAGTGGGAAGTCGTCTTGAACTTCACCGGTGCTGGCTCCACGGCGTTCAACAAGTACGCCGCAGCTCACTACGCCTGCTACAAGCAGAACACGGCCAACCCTCCCTACTGTGCGCTGCAGGCAATCGAGCTCGATGGGACCGTCGAGTCTGCGCCTTCAATCGATTCCAACAATTTCCCGGGATCGGCCCAGATCAGCGGCTCTTCATCGGCCCCGTTCACGCAGCAGGAGGCGCAGAGCCTCGCCCAAGCGCTCAGCTATGGGTCCTTGCCCGTGCGGTTCGTGGCCCAGGACATCGCCAACGTCTCTCCTCAAATCGGGACCGACTCGCTCAAGGCCGGCGCCATCGCCGGCGGCATCGCGGTGCTGTTGGTGCTCATCTACCTGATCATTTACTACCGGGCGCTGGGGCTCGTCGTCGTGATCGGCATATGCGTGTCGGGGGCCTTCCTGTACGCGATCACGACTTTGCTGAGCTACACCGAGCACCTCACGCTTACACTTTCGGGGGTGATCGGCTTGATCGTGTCCGTCGGTGTTACCGCGGACTCCTGCGTCGTCTACTTCGAACGCCTCAAGGAGGAGATCCGTGCCGGGCGAACGGTGCGCACCTCGGTGGAAAAGGGCTTCAAGCGCGCCTTCCGGACGGTTCTTGCAGCAGACTTCTCTTCTTTTATCGGCGCGCTGATCCTGTACGCCCTCACAGTCGGCGACGTCCGGGGTTTCGCTTTCTTCCTCGGGCTCGCGACCCTGCTCAACGTCGTCACGACGTATTTCTTTACACGCCCCCTAGTGGTCTTGATCGGGCGGAGATCCTCGGTCGGCGACGACGGGTTCCTCAGCGTTAGCCGCGGGCTCGGAGCCGGTGCACTAGCCCAATGAACGCCGAGAGCCGATGACCGCGACCTCCCAGCACGCCCCGAGCTCCCTCGACCGGCCCATTGGCCGAGGCCCGTTCCGCAGGCTCTACAGAGGGCAGACCCATTACGACTTCATAAACCGCTGGCGCTACTGGTTCGCGCTATCCGGCACCGTCATTGCTCTTGGGCTCGTCGCATTGGCTGTCAGTGGGCTCAACTTCAGTATCGACTTCAGGGGCGGCACGGTCTGGGAAGTGCCCACTACCGCGTCGGTAGCCACCGTGCGGGCGGACCTCGGCAAGATCAGCTCGGTGCTCGACCAGTCGACGATCGTGACGCTCACGAACCGCCAGACCGGGAAGCGCGCCATAGAAGTCGAGGCGTCGTCAACGATCACAGGTAACGCGAAGCTCGTTGCCAATGTCAGCAATGAACTGGCTGCTATTGCCCACACTCCCGTGAACTCGGTCTCGATCCAGTCCATCGGGCCGTCCTGGGGGAGCGACATCTCCAAGAACGCGATCAAGGCCGTAATCGTGTTCCTTCTGCTCATCTCCTTGTGCATCTCGGTTTACTTCGAATCGAAGATGGCGGTGGCCGCCCTGGTGGCCCTCTTGCACGACATGTTGGTCACGGTTGGCATCTATGCGCTGTCGGGGTTCCAGGTGAGCCCGGACACTGTGATCGCGTTCTTGACCGTCCTCGGCTACAGCCTCTACGACACGATCGTCGTGTTCGACAAGGTGAAGGAAAACACGATCGGCCTGGCCTCGACCAACCGCGTCACGTACACAGACGTAGTCAACTTGTCAATGAACCAGGTCCTCGCGAGGTCGATCAACACCTCTTTTGTCGCGATCATGCCGGTGTTCTGCATATTGGTCATCGGCTCTTGGATCCTTGGGGCCACCGCCCTGAACGATTTCGGCCTGGCGTTGTTCATCGGGCTCATGAGCGGCGCGTACTCATCAATCTTCATAGCCTCGCCGATACTTGCGCTCCTAAAGGAGCGCGAACAGCGCTACACGGAAATCCGTAAGCGTTTGGCCGCGTTCCCCCAGTCGCGCCAGTTCCTCACCCCTTCGACTGTGGCCGGCGGGATCATGTACGGCACCAACAAGGTCGTACCGCCCCCCACCTCGGGACGTGGGTACGGGCGG
>DATKHZ010000584.1:0-7815 GCA_035509995.1 Acidimicrobiales bacterium
TGGCCGTCCCGGTCCGCTACCCGGCCGTAGCGGCATTGAACGGCAAGATCTACGTCTTCGGGGGCCAGCGGAGCAACGGCCGGCCCGTCGGGGTCGTCCAGGTCGTCGACCCTGTCTCGCGGCGTGTTGCGATCATCGGCCAGTTGCCGTCACCGCTGACCGGCGCGGTGGCCATGGACCTCGGAGGGACGCTTTACGTCGTCGGGGGTGAGTCTGGGGTCGGCACAGCGTCGCTCCGGCCCGTCACCAGCATCCTTGCCTTCGACGCGGTGCACCGTCGCTTCCTCCGGGCGGGTTCCCTCCGGCTGGCCGTCAGCAACGCCGCCGCCGCCGTATTGGGGGCACGAGGTTGGGTGGTAGGCGGTGAAGTTGCTGGTGGTGCACCCACGGCTACGGTCCAAATGGTCGAGCCCAACTTGAAGTTCGGCACCGCTGGGAGCCCTGGGGCCGGGTCACCGTACTTCGGTGAGCAGCTCCTGGTCGCCGACCGGGGCAACAACCGACTTCTTGTGCTCAACGACGCCGCCCAAGTCCTGTGGGCCTACCCGTCGGCACACGCCGCGCCACCCCCCGGGGGTTTCTACTTCCCCGACGACGCGTTCTTTGCCAGGCACGGCACGGCCATCATCTCCAATCAGGAAGAGAACGACACGGTCGTCGTGCTCGCCTACCCTTCAGGCAGCTTGCTCTGGTCCTACGGCCACCCGCGCGCCCCCGGGTCGGCGCCCGGGTACCTCAACACCCCCGACGACGCCTACCTGCTCAAGAACGGTAAAATCACCGTGGCCGACCCGATGAACTGCCGCGTCCTGGTCATTAGCCCCCAAAAACGCATACTGAGCCAGATCGGGACAATAGGTGCTTGCGCGCACAACCCCCCGACCGAGCTCGGCTCCCCGAATGGCGATACGCCCCTGGCGAACGGCGACTTGCTCATATCCGAGATCAACGGCTCCTGGGTGGACGAGTACGCACCAAGCGGGCACCTAGTTTGGGATGTCCAGCTCCCTATCGGCTACCCGTCCGACCCCCAGCCCTTGGGGCCAAGGACCTACCTCGTTGCCGACTATGAGCACCCGGGGGCGATCGTCGAGTTCGACCGCCAGGGCCGGATCCTCTACCGCTACCAGCCAACCTCCGGCTCGGGAACCCTCTACAACCCCTCGCTGGTGGAGATGCTCCCGTCCGGGGTCTTTATGCTTAACGACGACTACAACGACCGCATGGTCGCCATCGACCCGGGGACCGGCGCGCTGGTTTGGCAGTACGGCGTGACCGGGGAGGCCGGGACCGCCGCCGGGCTGCTCAACACCCCTGACGGGTTCGATATCCTCGGCGCGGGCGGCTCCACACCGACCCATCCGTCCACGGGTTGACAAAGGTGCTAACTGGCTAGGAAACGGCCAACTTACGCAACTGGCTTTATTGGCCATAAGGAAATCTCGGCTACGGCGTCGATGCCCTTGCAGATGGCAGCGAAGCCCTAGCTTATTTACGCGCCCTCATGAGCGAAGAGGCCTCGACTTCACGTGGCCGTAAGGTCCCGCACTTAATGTTGGTGGAACTTAGTTATGCCGACGGAGCCCAACAAAGTGCCCGACGATCCTCCCCATTTCGGCGATTGGCAACCAACCTGTCGCTCTCGATTGGGACCAGCGCGGGGTGTACTCGGAGGGCAGCTGCATAGTTCTGGCCGGACGACGCGGCGAGGGCGCGCGTTGCCCGTTGCAGCCGTGGTTGGCCTTCTCGCGCTCGTTCCGGCTGCGGCGTCCGGCGCACCTGCGGGGCAGAGCCGGGCTGGGAGCGCGCCGCTCCCTCCACCGAAGCCGCTCAAACCCTTTGCAGGTACTTCGTTGGCGGGGCAAGGGATCTGGCACTCCATCGGGCGCTCCGTCGATGACCACTCGGTGGTATACGAGACGGTCCTCGCCGTCCCCCAGGAACCCGGCGTCGTCGCCGGCATTGCCTGGATGGACACCAAGTTGCTGCGACCGACGCTCTACTCGGGAAGCATCAGTCCCGGTGGCTTCGGGTGGAAGTACACCGCTCCGGTCCAAACCTCGGCGGCACGAACGCTTGTGGCGGCATTCAACGGCGGCTTCCAGTTCCCCTCGAGCGACGGTGGCTACTTCTCCGAAGGGAAACTGGTCTTCCCCCTGCGAGCCGGGGCCGCGTCGCTTGTTATTTACAAGAACGGCTCCGCACTAATCGGCAAGTGGGGCCGGGACGCGACCATGGCCCCCAACGTCGTGGCCGTTAGGCAAAACCTCAACCTCCTCGTGGACAACGGAAAGCCTGTCCCGGGCTTGAACCCGTATGACATTTGGACCTGGGGCCCGACGCTGGGGGGCATCCCCAACGTTTGGCGCTCAGGGCTCGGAGAAACAGCCAACGGGGCGTTCGTTTACGTAGCCGGGCCGTCCCTGACTGTCGTTGAGCTCGCCGCGCTGTTGGTCTCCGCTGGGGTGACCCGCGCAATGGAACTCGATATAAACCCATGGTGGACCTTCCTTTCCACCTTTGCACCACCAACTCCGAGCGGCCTTGCTTCGCCCCAGGACGGCGCTGACCTCTTGCCCGGGATGATCGGGACAGCAGCCCGCTTTTTCGACCCGGCTTGGGCCCGGGACTTCATCACCATGTCGGCGCGCTCGGCCTGAAAAGTCGCGTGCGGAGGGCCACACCTTCTGTTTGGATGAGGCCATGGACCTACCGCGACCCTTCGTCATTCGTGAGAACACCCACCGCACCCAAGATGTGCCAGATGGCTTATGAGAAGGGCCCTGCGCTCTCGGGTGCACGCTTAGAAGACCTGGACCTCTCACACGCACGCTTGCACGCGCCGAACTTCGAGGGGGCCAAGATCACCGACGCTTGGTTCAACCACGCTGACATCTCGGGGGACCTCGAGGGTCTCCGTCTGAACGGGGTGGAAGTGGCCCCCTTGGTGATGGCAGAGCTGGAACGCCAGTCGCCCGGGCGAGCCAAGCTGCGGGCCGCTGACCCAGCGGGTTTAGCCGACGCTTGGGCCATGGTCGAGGATCTCTGGCAGTCGACCGTCGCTCGCGCCCGCGAGCTACCCGAGCCAATGCTCTACGAGCGAGCCGACGACGAGTGGAGCTTCGTTGAAACCCTCCGCCACCTCGTCATGGCCACGGACTGTTGGCTGCGGCGCATGGTGAAAGGTATGGACCACCCGTACCATCCGTGGGGGCTCGCAGGGTCGTGGCTCAGCGACCCAGCCAGTTGGGGTATCGACCCCCTGGCGAGCCCGTCCCTCCGAGATGTCCTCGAGCTTCGACAGGAGCGCATGGACGAGGTCCGACAGACGATCGGCGCTGTCACGGCTGAGGAGCTCGAGAGGGTCTGTGCCCCTCCAGGTTCTCCGGGTCACCCGAACAGCGACCACACGGTTCGGGCGTGCCTGCACGTGATCCTCAACGAGGAGTGGGAGCACAACGGTTACGCCACACGCGACCTCGGCATCCTCGACAGCCGATGAACCGCCGCCCACCAGCCCGCACGAGGCTTTCCGGTCAAGGTCCAGGCCGACCGGGCCCGCTGGTGAAACAGACCGCTACCGGAGGTCCCGGCCGGCCGGGCACCGACTGAGCCCGGTCGCTCGGCCCGGTGGTACTGGCAGGGGGCGATAAAGGAAGCTGCCCACCTTTGCCCGGCATTCCCGACAGGCCAGAGTTTGGTAGAGCGAACTGCTCTCCGGCCCGTTGAGGAGGTTGCCAGCACCGTGGGTGGACGAGCATCACGTCTTGCTTGGTACCGCTTCACTGCCACGGCCCGCCGCCGGTGGGGTGCCTACCTCGGTCTGGTGCTGATAATCGGCCTGGTGGGCGGGGCCGGCTTGGGGGCGTTGGCCGGCGCGCAACGTACGGCGTCGTCGTACGCGACGTTCCTGGCCAGCACCAACCCATCCGACCTCACCGTCAACATCAGCCGGGGCCCGGACATAAGCGCCAAATTGTCCCGGCTCCCCGGGGTAGCCACGGTCGCCACTTCCCTGTTCACGCTCAACGCCTTCCCCCTCTCCCGTAGCGGCCGCCCCATCATCCCGACGGCCCTGGCCGCGGGTGAGGTGGGCCCCGCTGCCGGCTTAGCCGGCGAGTTCTTCAGCCAGGACAGGGTAACCGTCACCCGGGGCCGCATGGCCTCCCCGGGCCGGCAGGACGAATTTGTCACCACCGCCCGGGCGGCCCGGCTCCTCGGCTGGCACCTGGGTGAGGTCATCCCTATGGGCTTCTATCTCAACTCGCAGGGCCCTTCGGCCATTCGGCCCCACCTCGAGCTCAAGATGAAGCTGACCGGGTTTTTCATTTTCAACAATGAGGTCGTGGTGGACGCGGTGGACCGCTTCCCGACTTTTTTCCTCTTCACGCCGGCCGTGGCCAAGGCCGTTGACGAAGGGCCGCAAGACTTCCTCTACGGCCTGAAACTGGTCGACGGAGCGGGCGGGGTACCGGCGGTCGAACGGGAGATAATTACCGAACTGCCCCGGGGGACGGGCTACACGTTCCACGTGACCTCGGTGGTCGAGGACCAGGTAAATCAGAGCATTGAACCCGAGGCAACGGCTCTTGCCGTCTTCGGGGCCATCGCCCTGCTCGCCGGCCTTCTCATCGCCGGGCAAGCCGTCGGGCGCCAACTGGCCCAAAACGAGAGCGAGGCGGCCGTGTTGCGGGCGCTGGGTGCCGAACCGCGGGCAATTGTGCTCGACAGCCTGACCGGCATCGTGATGGCCATCGTGGCCGGGACGGCCCTGGCCGTGGGCTTAGCGGTAGCGGTCTCGCCCCTTTCACCTTTAGGCCCCGTCCGCCCGGTTTACCCGGGCCGGGGGCTGGCCGTCGACCTCACCGTGCTCGGCCCAGGGGCGGCGTTGCTCGTCGTGTGCACAGGGGCGGTCGCTTTGACCTTGGCCGCCAGGGCGCTGCGCTCCACCCAGCGGCACGGGACCGCGGGGGGCCCGGTACTGCCCTCGGCTATTGCCCGGCTGTTAGCCCGCACAGGAGCCCCCTCACCCGTCCTGACTGGCACCCGCTTCGCCCTCGAGCCGGGCCGGGGCCGTACGGCCGTGCCCGTGCGATCGGTGCTTCTGGCCAACGTGCTGGCGGTCGCCATTGTGGCCGCCACGTTCAATTTCGGCAGCGGCCTCAGCACGTTGGTCTCCCACCCTCGCCTTTATGGCTGGAACTGGGACTATGCGCTTCAGGGCTACCCCGTGCCGCCCCAGTCCTTGTCCCTTTTGGCCAAGGACCCCTTGGTGGCGGCGTGGAGCGGGGTGGATTTCGTCAACGTAGAGATCGACGGCCAGACCGTGCCCGCACTGATATCGACGCCCCACGCCAGGGTCAGCCCTCCTGTCCTAACTGGCCACGCTCTGGAGGCCGGCGACCAGGTCGTCCTGGGCGGTGCCACGCTGGCCGCTCTCCACAAGCGGGTGGGCCAAAGGGTATCGGTTAGCTACGGAAACCCAAGCGACGCTCCCCTCTACGTGCCCCCGACGTCCCTGGTCATCGTGGGCTCCGCCACCTTGCCCACCGTCGGGCAACCACAAACCCTGCATACGTCCATGGGGACAGGCGCCATCATCGCCAGTTCTTTGCAACCGCCCGCTTTCAAAAAGGCCGTCCAGCAGCCGGTGGCGACCCTCAACGGCCCAGCTGAGGTGTTCGTCCGCCTGCGGGCAGGGGCCAGCATGGCGGCCGGGCTGGCATCCCTCCGCCATATCGCAGACGTGGGCACCAAGGCCTTCGAGGACCTGCCCGCCCAGTACTACAACGGTCAAAGCGTGGACGTCCTGAGCGTGCAGTTCCCCACCCAGATCGAGAACTACCGCTCTTCTGGCGCCGCCCCCGACCTGCTGGCCGGAAGCCTGGCACTGGGAGCCGTGGCCGCTCTGGGCCTGTCCCTGGTGGCATCGGTGCGGCGCCGGCGGCGCGACCTGGCCCTGCTCAAAGCCTTGGGCTTTACCCGAGCCCAACTGGCTTGGACAGTCGCCTGGCAGTCCACCATCGCAGTGGCCGTCGGTGTGGTTGCCGGCCTGCCGGTCGGCACGGCCCTGGGCCGGTGGCTATGGGACCTGTTCGCCCGCCGTATCTACGCGGTGCCGGATGCCCCTGTACCTGCGCTATCGCTGCTGCTGGTGGCCGGGGCCGCTTTTGTGCTGGCCAATGCCGTGGCTGCGATCCCCGGGGCGTACGCCGCCCGGACCCCAGCCGCCCTGGTCCTGAGAGCCGAGTAGGCCCACCTCGTGACTCCGCCCATCTCACTTCTTGCCAATCACGCTCTCGAGACTTCTTGATTGCGCCGGGTATTCTCTGAGAGTATACTCTCAGTGTGACACCACCTCCTCCCCTGGGCTGGCCTCGGCGCCGGCGCTTGCTGCCCGTTGCCCCCGCTTTCATCGGCCTCGCCCTCGGCCTGGCGGCGTGCGGGGGCTCCCCCCAGGCGGGCGTCGCCAGCCTTGGTACGACGACTACGGCGATACCGGCGACCGCCGGCAGCTCGTCCTCCGGCGGCTCGTCCTCCGGCGGGGAGCTCGGCGAGTACGCGGCGTGCATGATCTCGCACGGCATCGTGGGCTTCCCCGGCTCCTCCTCGTTCGGGTCATCTGCGGCCATCAGGGCCGCTAAGGGTCAGATGGTTCAGATCACCAAGAGCGAGAGCTCCACACCCAGGTTCCAGGCCGCGCAGCGGGCCTGTGCCAAGGATTACGGCCCGCCGGCGACATCGCCTCCGCCGGTCAGCGCCCAAGAGCTGCGGAAGCTTCTAGCCGTGTCCCGCTGCATGCGGTCCCACGGGGTACCTGCGTTCCCCGACCCGAACCCCACAACGGGCGCCATGGACGCCCCGCCAGGCGTCGACAGGAGCTCCCCTCAGGTCCTCGCTGCGCTGCGAGCGTGCAGCTCACTAGGTCGGGCTGCTGGTCTCGGGCCGCCTACCACCGGGCCATGAAGTCGTCGCGCGATTAAGGCGCGTTGAGAACCCTGAACTGCCGGGCCCTGCGGTGTGTGCGGGCGTCATGAGCCGCTGTTGCTTGTACCGCCGCCCTGCGTGGGGATGTTGACGTCGCCGTGTGCGGTCGGGAGGCATTTCCTGGCAGCGGCGAGCTCGGCTGGGGTGAGCTCGTGGCTGTTGATCCCGGTCCCGGCGAGGTTTAGATGGCCTTGGCTGTCGGGGTCGGGGAAGTTCGTGATGCCGTGGTTGCGCACACATCGGGCGAAGGCGAGGAGATATCGGATCTCTTGGGAGCTAGCGGCCGCGTTCGCGCCGCTAGCCATGCCGGCCTGCTCCAAGGCGGTCCGGCAGGCGTCCACGGCCTGGTTGACCACCGAGCTGGGGTAAGCGGCAAGCGCCGGCTTGTCCAGAGCCATCTGCCCCTTCGCCGGGCCCGAGGAGACGACGATCGGATCCGGCATGTCGGGGAGGCCGTGCTGGCGGAGGCACCGGGTGGCGAGAACGAGAGCGTTGGTACGGGAGCTGGTGTGGATGGTGCTCGATGACCTGGCCACGTGGGCCACCGGGGGTGAGGCTTTCGGCGAACCGCAGGCCGCCAGCGCCAGCGCCAATAGGGCGAGACCCGCCGCGGCGAAGGGCCCGTACCGCCTTGTCGGCTCTCGATGGAGCCATGTCTGTTGTTGGTTCATGGGAGAACGGTACGAAAAGACCGGCAACATTGAGACAACACCGCAGCAGGGGGTGGGGCACCGGAGGGTGGCCGGTTGCGCCGGGAGTGTTATCGCAGTGTTGCCCCGACTGAGCCACCATGGACGGTATGCGGGTACTGGTCGTGGAGGACAATTC
>DATKHZ010000585.1:0-3203 GCA_035509995.1 Acidimicrobiales bacterium
GACGTCTTCCTCCGAGCGCGACGAGTGGGCAAAGCACATCGCGGCGATCACCTTGTCCTCGCCCCTCGGGTCGAAGTCGACCAGCCGAACCGATTCGTGCTGGGAGATGGCGTCGCCCTCGCTGCGGCCTTCGGGGAAGAGCCGACCGACGAGAGCGTCCATCTCTTCGCGCCGGTCGACCAGGTAGTCGACCCACTCCCCTCCCCGATCGGGACGGTCGACCCGCGCGAGGAAGGACGGGATCACCTTGCGTAGCTCGAGCAGCATCATGTCGGCGTAGTGGCGCGCTTCGGGCAGCGGGTGCGCACGCATCCTCAACAAGATCGCTTCGTAGCCCTGACCGGAGCCGTACATTCCCAGGTTGGAGGTCGCCGAAGACGGCAAGAGCCCTCGCGACGTGTCGAACGCCTTAGCTTTTATGGCCTGGCGCAAGGCGAAATCGCTTTCCCCCTCGGTTTTCATGTGCCTTGCGGCGAAGAACTCGTAGAGCACGGGCAATAACGTCGCATACGCGTCGAAAAGCCTGTCCATATCGCCGACATATCTTGCGCCGAGTGGCGACGCCAGCACTTCGGGGCTCCGGTAATAGCGGTAGCGGCCGTTCGGCAAACGGGTGTCGTATGCGACATAACGGGTTGACTTTTCCATGTACGCCATGAGCCGGCCACGCTCGAGCACTTTGGTAAGCAAATTCGACGCTTGCTCGCAGGCGAGGTGGACCCCGCCGAGCTGTGCCACCGAGTCGTCGCCGTACTCGAAGAAGACCTTCTCGTAGAGCTGCTCGGCCCTCATCAAGCCGACGGTTGCGTCGACGCTGTGGTCGCCGCTCACGTCAAGGTCCCCTACGAACTCGTCCAGGAACAACCTGCGCAGGCTCTTCGCCGTCCGGGAGTAGCGGGCGAAGAGAGCTCCCTTCACCACCTCTGGCAGGTTGACCAGAGCAAAGACCGGGCCATCGAGGTTCGTGAAGTAACGCCGGAGGATGTCCGCTTCTGCGGAGGTCCAACTTTCTTGCGCGTAAGGGACATCGAGGGCGTGATGGCTCATGCGACCAGTCAGCCTACGAGGCGCGCCCCACAGTGGTGGCGGATGCTCAGGGGGTGTCAATGGCCGCCCGGACCTCCCCCTCGGGACTGGCGGCCAGGATATTTAGGACGCGGAGCCGGACGGGGCCGGACAAAGCTGTGGAGACCAGGGCTAGCTCGCTCGACTGTGTGCATCCGCCCTCTATCCTGGATTTACTCCAACCGAGGCCGCCACCGTGGTGGCCCGCCAGGACGACGTACCCGCCACGGCAGTTCCCCTCGATCACCGGGGAGCACCCGGCCATTCGCCCGCCCTGACCAAACACCCGCCCAAAGGAGATGGGGTGACTGAGAAGCCCGTGGTGCTGTTCCTTTGCACCCACAACGCCGGGCGCAGCCTCGCGGCCAGCGTCCTGCTCGACCACTACGCCCAGGGACGAGTCGACGTGCGATCGGCAGGGTCCGAGCCAGCGGACCAGCTCAACCCCGCAGTCGTCGCAGTGCTCCGAGAACGTGGCCTCGACCCGTCCAGGGAGTTCCCCAAGCCTCTGACCGATGACGCCGCGAGAACGGCTGATGTCATTGTCACCATGGGCTGCGGCGACGCGTGCCCGTTCTACCCAGGCAAGCGCTACATCGACTGGGAGCTCGAAGACCCTGCCGGCAAACCCGTCGAAGCGGTCCGGCCGATCGTCGAGGACATTGACCGAAGGGTCCAGGCGCTCCTGGCCGAATTAGCGGGACAGAGCGAGCCGTGAGCAAGCCGTGACCCAGCCGACCAGCCCGGCTCGGTCGCCCGAGATCAGGAAGATGCGACCTGAGGACTGGCCGCAAGTGTCGGACATCTACGCCGCCGGGATCGCCACTGGACACGCGACGTTCGAAACCGAACCGCCCACGTGGGCGTCCTGGGACAGCGCTCATCGGCAGGACCTGCGCCTGGTTGCCCTCGATGCCGACTTTGTGGTGGGCTGGACCGCCGCTGGCGGGGTCTCCGACCGCTGCTGTTACGCCGGCGTGGCCGAGCACAGTGTGTATGTCAGCCCCGGCCATCAAGGCCGAGGCATCGGCCGAGCGCTCCTCCGCGCGCTTATCGACGCGGCTACCGAGGCCGGGGTCTGGACACTCCAAACGGGGATCTTCCCGGAGAACCCGGCCAGCTTGGCCCTGCATGAGAGCTGCGGCTTCCGGATCGTCGGGCGGCGCGAACGCCTCGGCCAGCTCAACGGTGTGTGGAGAGACGTCCTGCTCCTCGAAAGGCGCAGCAACCTCGTCGGGGCGCTCCAATAGCGCCGGTCGATCCGCCGCCGGGCCCGGTCCAAGCACCCGAGTTGACGGCTACTGCCCCTGGGAGGTCTCGACGATCGCGACTGCGAAGCCGTCGTAACCCTTGAGGCCGACCGTCTGGAGCGCCGTCGCGGTCATGCGCTTCTCCTGCGCCATCTCCGCGAAGAGCCTGCGTGTGCCCAAGACGGACTGGTCATCGCTCCTCTCGTCGACCACGTGGCCCTGCCGGACGACGTTGTCGACGACGATCACGCCGCCGGGCCTGGTCAACTGCAGCGCCCAGGAGAAGTAAGCGGCGTTGTTGTTCTTGTCGGCGTCGATGAAGGTGAAGTCAAAAGCCCCCTCCCCGAACTCGGCCGCCAGCTTGGGCAGAGCCTCGAGCGCCGCCCCTACGCGAACCTCTACCGTCTCGGCCAGCCCGGCGTCGGCAATGTTGACCTGCGCCACATCCGCGTGCATCGGGTTCACCTCAAGGCTCACCACCTTGCCGACCGGCGCCGGCGGCAGTGCTCGGCCGAGCCAGATGGCGCTATAGCCACCGAGGGTCCCGATCTCCAGGACCCGCCGCGCCCCCATGAGGCGAGCAAGAAGGTACAGGAACTTCCCCTGCAGTGGCGAGACCGCTATCGCCGGAAGCCCGCTCTGCTGGCTCGTCTCGGTGACCCTGTTCAGCACAGGATCATCCTCGAGCAGCTGCGAACCGAGATAGCTGTCCACCTCATTCCAACGTCGTTCGTCCATTGGCTAGTTCTACCAGTCCGCGGACGGGTTGGCGGGGCTAGCACGGGGTGCGACCGGCGCGGATTTGCCTGGCGGTTACCGATGTGAGGGTCGCAGGGCCACATCGCTGACGCCTATGCAAAAAAATGGCACTTCTGCTGACCGACGGGG
>DATKHZ010000586.1:0-3501 GCA_035509995.1 Acidimicrobiales bacterium
CCAGAGGGCTGGCGCTAGTGATGGACACCGTTTATTTCCGATCTGGGATGGGGGCACTGGGTCATGACACGGGAGCGGCTACGGCGCTATGCGGGGCGCGAGTGTGCCAGTTGGCGGCGCGGCCCTCGTCGGCCTGATCAACACAGATCCTCCAGCCGCGGGCTCGATGAACGTGCACCCGAGCCTCTGAGCAGCCGCCGCGCGGGGCGAAGTGGCCCGGCTCGCTTCCGAGGCCGCGAGCGACGGTGGCCATCTCGCGCTTAGCGGCGTCAGAGACGTCCAAACCCATCATTTCTCTTGCCCGCGGGCGTCTGGGTATTAGGGCTCAGTGAGCGCAGCATCTCCCCACCTCTCTGCCACGAAGTGCACATTCCAAGTACCACCGTGATTTCCGCGAGCCAGCACCGTGTGTTCACGTTGCTTTGCATGGCTTACGCACCCGCAACTTTGAGCAATTCTCGTCTGAGTGGGATCCTCGTTCACTCGTGAGCCCAGAAAGATGCGGGAACTGCGGGCATCTTTCGGGTCGGGCTAAATGGGACTAGTGGCTGAGAATCGGCACTTGACCCGGCGTTCCTCTCTTCCCCTTTCTCCTGAAGGCGGCGATCTGAGATTGCCAACAAGGGCCTAAGCAGTCGAAAGGTTCCCCCTTTCTTCTGCCGTTGTGCTGCACCGTAGACTGTTAACGAGACCATAGTCATGTCTCGCGGGGGGTTGCAAGGCGAGTGGCACCCCGGGAGATGAGGACCTCAGAAAGCGCCGATGAACAACCCGGAGCACCCTCTGCCACAGGTACCTGTGAGCGACCACTGTCGGTGTGCCATCGCCCGGAGAGGCCGACTGTGCCCGCTCCGTGACCTGGCGCCCATTCGAAGTCACAGAACCCCGGCTGATGGCAGAGGCCAGGCGAAACTATGACCCTCCCAAGGGACGCGTCGTCTACTGTCAGCAGTCCGGCTGTTACTAGTTGACCGACCTGCCTCCCACGCCGCTGCGCTGCGCCTCCGGCAAGCCCTCTCGCGACTGCTTTGCCGACAGTCACGGCGATGTCATACAATGTTCTACACAGGAGGTGGTGCCATGGGCAACCGAACAGAGCAACTGGCGGCACGCGTCGACCCGGCGCGCATGGAACGTATCCGCTACGCTTCGGCGCTCCAAAGCACGACGGTGAGCGCTTTCGTCGTCGAAGCCGCCTACGAGAAGGCCGAGCAAGTCATCGATGAGCACCGGAGCACGCTCGTGCCGAGCGACTACTTCGACCGACTGCTCACCGCTTTGGACGAGCCGCCACGTGTCATCCCCGAACTGGCTGCCGCGGCGCAAAAGGTCGCCGAGGCGCCAGCATTCGAGCAGTTCTGAGGGCTAGCAGCTGTACCGCTCCGAACGGATCAGGGAGGACCACGTCCTCGACGCGTTCTCGTGCGGGAACGAATATCTCGACGGCTGGCTCCGCCGAGCCGCGCTCGATTGTGACCGCAAGAACGTCGCCCGGACGTACGTGTGGGCAGACGGCGGCGTCGTGCGTGGTTACTTCGCTTTGGCGCCAGACAAGATAAGGCGAGCTAACCTGCCGAGGGCTATCGGCAGGGGTGACCCTGACGAAATACCAGCCGTACTCATTGGGAAGCTCGCGCTTGAGCAAGCGCTCCAGGGCCAAGGGCTGGGGCGCCAACTCCTGGTCGACGCTCTCAGCCGTGCAACCAGCGCGGTCGAGATCGTCTCGGGCCGCTACATCGTCGTTGACGCGATCGACGAGGACGCGGCCGCGTTTTACCGCCGATACGGCTTCACCCGGCTCCCGGCCCCGTCTGGCTCACGTCTCATAATGAAGAGCTCGGACTCGTCTCTTTCGTTGAGAGCACGACCGGCGACGGCCGAGGCGAGATGAGCAAGAAAAATGGCCGTCGAGCACTGGAATCGCCAGAGTCGATCATATAGCGACGCCCCGTGTCGGTGCCGGAGGCTCGCTCGTCCTCCCCCGCCAAAGCCCCTTCGCCCCTAATGTTCGTGCCAGGGTCACCCCGACTCCCGCTCGTTGTAGCCAGCACCGCAGCGGCCGACGCCTCCGCCGACATCAAGGTCCTGGCGAAGGTCTGGAGCATGGCCCGGGCCAGATCGGTGTCGCCGTCGTCGCCCTCGAGGAACTTGCCAAGCCGACCTGCAGCGTCGACAGTAGAAGGGGCAGTCAAAACTTTCATATGCCAACGGACTTTCGGATCATGTCCTTGGCTGACTCAAACGCCGGTCCTCAATCTGCCCGCCAAAGCTCCTACTGCGGTAGTATTGTGGCCAGTGCCGAGAGGTAACCCGTCTCCCAAGCTCGCCATCACGGTTGACCCAGATGTCCATGCCGGGGTGGTGGCCGCCGCCGAGGCTGAAGGTGTGAGCGTCTCGGCATGGATGACCGCAGCAGCCAGGCGGGCGCTCAAGCTCAAGGATGGCATGGCCGGAGTGGCAGAATGGGAAGCGGAGCATGGGCCGCTGACCGAAGCGGAACTTGCGGCTGCCAGGGACCGGGTTCTCAGGTCTGGTGCCCGCCGGTCTGCCTAAGGCGGTCGTCTACGACGCTGGGGCCCTTATCGCCGCTGATCGCAATGACCGTCGCTTTTGGGCGGACCATCGAGTACGGCTCGAGAGCGGGGTTGTCCCTGTTGTCCCCGCTCCAGTGCTTGCGCAGGTGAGCCGTTCGCCATCTCAAGCCCAGCTCCGGCGTCTGCTGCGAGGCTGCAACGTAGTCCCGATGACCGAGCAGGGGGCTCACGAGGCGGGTCGCCTGCTTGCTAAGGCGGGCACTTCTGATGTTGTCGATGCGCTCGTCGCAGTGGTCACAGCTGCCACGCACGCGGACGTCGTGACCTGTGACCGTCGAGAGATTGACGATCTCGTCCGGCATGCAGGCGGCGCTGGGAGGGTCATCGATGTCTAAGCCGTACGAATGGGCACCTCTGGGAAGAGCAAAACCCGAACCTGAATGGAAGGGCCGGTAGCTGGGAGATGGCCACGTTGCGATAGGCGTGCCCAACTCACAGTGCCGGTCCTCCGTTGCCTATCGCCACTGTGCGTAGAGAGTCCGGCTGACTTGGAAGAGGTAGTCCTGGCCGTCGCTGTAAGTCTTGCCCGAGCCATTGGGCTCGGTGTTCCAGCTTGCGAAGGTTTCACCATTGGGAGGATTGAAAGCATCGGGCGTGAGAGGCGCCGGGACGCTGTCCGTCTCGGGGGACATCGAGCCACCGCCGCCGTTCGCGTCGAAAGCGACGGTGTAAGTCGGGGTGGACGGGCAAACAAAGGGGTCAGGACCGCCCGCGTTCGGGTTGTAGTAACTGAAAGCCGGCGAGTAGGTGACTTGGCTAAGCGGAGCCGCTCCAGAGCCTTCGACCCACATGTGGTCGAGCAAAGGCGCAAGAAGTCCCGTATCAGAGCGCCCCTTCGCCCTTGCGCACACGACAAAGGATGACGGCGTATTCGCGATCGTGGGATTTTGCGAGTAGGCGCAGGTGG
>DATKHZ010000587.1:0-2081 GCA_035509995.1 Acidimicrobiales bacterium
CGCACCCAGCAGCTCGAGGTGCGGGCGGGCGGCGCGGCCGGGGGGGAGACCACCGCCTACGGCTTCGACGCCGCGGACCGGTTGGTGGGTGTCGGCTATCCGGACCAACAGGTCGCCTACACCTACGACAGGGTGGGCGACCGGCTCACCGAGATGGCCAACGCCACCGGCGGCGGGGCGCTGACCAACCGCGGGTTCACCTACAACTCCCGCCACCAGCTGACCGCGATCGCCGACGGCGTGAATCCAGGGCAGAGCGTCGCCTACACCTTCGACGCCAACGGCAACCAGACCTCGCGCACCCAGGCCGGCGTCACCACCAGCTTCCACTTCGACGTGCGGGACCAGTTGAGCGCGGTGCTGCAGGGCTCGTCGATCCTCGGCGTCTACGAGTACGACTACAAGGGCCTGCGGGTGCTCAAGCAGGGGGCGCTCGGGTACGTGCACTACGCCTACGACGACAAGAGCGTGCTGCTCGAGACCGATGCGTCGGGCACGACCCTGGCGAAGTTCGACTACGGTCCGGACCGGCTGCTGTCGCTGAACCAGCAGACCGAAGGGCGGTCGTTCTACCTCTTCGACGCGCTGGGGTCGGTGACCGACCTGACGACGTTGAACGGCAGCCTGCGGGCGACCTACAAGTACGACGCCTGGGGCAACTACCGGGCCACCAGCGGCGGCAGCTTCAACGCCTTCGGGTTCACCGGGCACGAGCGGGACGGCAGCCAAGCAGATCCTCTGTATAAGCTGTTGGCCCAGCGCCGTTTGATGGGCAAGTAGTCGTCGGGCGAGCACAACCCCGCTTACCGGCGGTTCGCCCAGCGGGCGCGGTTCCACATCGACTTGTGTCCGCCGCGGGCGCCTGAAGCCAAGGGCAAGATCGAACGCCGGATTCGTGACCATCGCGTCTGGCTCGATCCCGGTTTCCGGGAGTGGGACAGTCTCGAAGAGCTCCAGGAGTGGTCGGACCGTGAGGTGCTCCGTCGTGCCGAGCGTCGCCTGTGCCCGGCCACCGGCGGTCCGGTGGAGGCGGCGTGGGAGCATGAGCGGCCGTTGCTCGGCGAGCTGTTGACGCTGCCGCGCCCCTTCGACGTCGTGGTCAGCCGCCAGGTGGCGCACGACTGCACGGTGCGCTTCGAGGGTCGAGCCTACTCGGTGCCCTTCTGTCAAGTGACGGCATCTCTTACGAGGTTAGCGATCGCAGACTCTTACGACCCTCCTGGGTTGCTGGGCCGAAGGCCCAGGATGCGGCGGGGCCGAGGGGAGGGTCCCGCCGCGCAAAATTCCAGAAACTACTTGAGCATCCGTTCGAGGTCCCGCAACCGGTAGGATCGGCCCTTGATGTTGAGGACGTGGCAGTGGTGCAGCAGCCGGTCCGAAGCGCCGTCGCCATGGCCTCGTCGCCAGCGAGGATCTCCGGCCAATCTTTGACGGCCTGTACGTTGACCGGCCGCGCACGCTCGCTGGCCGACGCAAACCACGCCGCGATCGCCTCGGCAAGGCGCTCGGCTTTGAAGACCTCTCCGCTCGGCGATCCCGGGCCCCGGCCGCCGTTCGCCGTAGCTGGCAGCGCACCGCGCCTTCGGTGACGCCCAGGCCCCGGGCGATCTCACAGTGGTTTTGTCCTTTCTCTGCTAAGACTTGCACCGTCACGGCCTCCTCCTCGCGCAGCCGCCTCGGCATCGGTCGAGCCCTCCTCAAGCCGGATTGCCAGAGAAGGTTCTACCCCAAGGCCCTGCCGCTCTATCTCGGAGGGTCGTAAAAGTACGCGATCGCTAAGCCCGTTCTACCAGGCTGCCGTAACATGCCATGGGGAGCCGGGTAATGCGCTCGAGCTGACGTTGAAGCTTGGGAGCCGGGCCGCGGCGGGCGGGTTGCTAATCCTCGCCGAGCAGGGTCTCGACGGAGACCGCGAGGGTCCTGGCGATCGTGGGGAGGGCCGAGCTACGGCATGACGTGGGTGACCGAGCAACCCGAGGTTCCCATGAGCCATCGCCTATAGCTAAGCCGTGAACAATCAACTGACCACGCCAAGATCGTCACTCTGAGATCGTTGCTTGCGAAGTGGATTTGGGGCGATG
>DATKHZ010000588.1:0-2000 GCA_035509995.1 Acidimicrobiales bacterium
TGCTGGTCTGCTCGATCACGTCAGCCCAGGGAGTAGGGTCGTTCGTGTGGGCAGTTTGGGCCGTCGCGGCGACGTGCGCCTGGGAGTCCTCGCTTCTGGCAGCGGCACGATCCTGGAGGCGGTCATCGAGGCCGGTCTGGAAGTAACGGTCGTGGTGACCGACCGCGAGTGCCGGGCGCTCAAGGTTGCCCGAGCCGACGGCGTACCGTCCGAGCTCATCGTGCGTGAAAGCTATGGACCGGGCTTTGACCGCGGCGCCTATACCCGCCGACTTGTGGACGTGCTCGAGCGCTACGAGGTCGACGTCGTCGCGATGGCGGGTTTCGGGACTATTTTCAGCGCCGAGATGTTCGCTGCTTTTCCGGCGAGAGTACTCAACACGCACCCTGCGCTCCTGCCAGCTTTCAAGGGTTGGCACGCGGTTCGCGACGCTCTCGCCGCTGGCGTGGAGGTCACCGGCTCGACCGTCCACTTAGCCACGGAGGTCGTCGACGAAGGTCCTGTCCTGGCCCAAGAAGAGGTGCGGGTGCTCCCCGGCGACACCGAGGAGACCCTGCACGAACGGATCAAGGCGGTCGAGCGCCGCCTGTACCCCGAGACCATCCGTGTTTTCATGAACCAGCTCCGCAAGAGCGGGACGGCACAAGGAGGCTCCGAATGAAGGCTCTGATTTCTGTTTATGACAAGACGGGCTTGGAGGACTTCGCGAGAGCCCTGGCGGCGGCCGGCTACGAGCTGGTGGCGAGCGGCGGTAGTGCGAAGGCCCTCGGCGAAGCTGGCCTCCCGCACACGACGGTCGAGGAGGTGACCGGCTCTCCTGAAATGATCGGCGGCCGGGTCAAGACCCTCCACCCCCGCCTGCACGCGGGTATCCTGGCGGACCTCGATGAACCTGACCATATTGCCGACCTCGCGAAAGAAGGGATCGACCCGATCGCCTTGGTCGTGTGCAACCTGTACCCGTTCCGGTCCGAGCCATCGGTCGAAATGATAGATATCGGCGGCGTCGCTCTCCTCCGTGGCGCCGCCAAGAACTGGGCTCGAGTATGCGTGGTAGTCGACCCGGCGGACTACACGTCGGTGCTCGAAGGCATGCACGGGATCGGCAACTTCGACAAGGACCTGCGGCTCCGGCTGGCACGAAAGGCGTTTTCCCACACGGCGGCGTACGACGCCGCGATCGTCGGGTGGTTCGACGATCAGATCGCAGAAGAAATCGCAGCCGGCGCGGCTGGGGCGAGCACCGGTGAAGGCAAGCAGGAGCCCCCCCTGCCAAAGACGCTCCATTTGTCGCTCGAGCTCGCGCAGCCGCTTCGTTACGGCGAGAACCCCCATCAGCAGGGCGCGCGGTACCGCAGTACCGGCGAGATGAGCTGGTGGGACGACGTGGTGCAGCTAAGCGGGGTGGAACTTTCGTACCTCAATCTCTACGACGCGGACGCGGCATGGGGCCTGGTGCACGATATTGCCGACCTCGGCCCTGCGGCAGCCGTGGTGGTCAAGCACGCCAACCCGTGCGGAGCCGCCGTCGCTGAAACGGTTTCGGGTGCGTACGAAAAAGCCTTTGAATGTGACCCGATGTCGGCCTTCGGGGGCATCGTCGCGCTTTCGAACTTCGTCGACGACGAGCTTGCCGTTGCGATGGTCGCAAATGCCAAGGCTGACGTTGTTATTGCCCCCGGCTACAGCAAGGACGCGCTGGCTCTTTTTGCCGCCAAGCGCAAGAACATGCGGGTGCTCAGCGCCCCGACGCCCACTGCGAGCCCCTGGAATGTCCGCCAGGTGAGCGGGGGCTGGCTGGTACAGAGCCCGTACCGCCTGGCCAGAAGTCCCGAGGAGTGGGAAATAGTTACCTCCACCAAGCCGAGCGAGGACAACGGGCGCGACGTGCAGCTGGCCTGGAGGGTCTGCGCTGCGGTCAAATCAAACGCGATCGTGCTCGCAGCAAACGGGATGGCCGTGGGGATCGGCGGTGGACAGCAAAACCGTGTCACCGCTGG
>DATKHZ010000589.1:0-3805 GCA_035509995.1 Acidimicrobiales bacterium
TGCCGTCAATGCCTTTGAAGGCGTTCTCCGAGTCGGCGGCGTTGCCGAGCGCCCCGGTCACATAAACCGACAGTCCCGGAGAACCCCCCGCGATCTGCTTGACCTTGTCTACGACATTCGGCGTAGCGGACCATCCGTCAGCGCCGAGGTTGTACGGGGCGGAGACCTGAGCGGCCTCGCCGTCGCGGGACCAGACCGGGCCGATGATCGGGCCACCGAGCGGTGCGACGCCCCGGAAGCTTCGAGCATTGGCCATAATTTTCGCGCGGTCTGCTGCGGTAAGGCCCTGTGACCGCTGGTAGACGATAGCCGCGACCAGCGTGTTCGCGTTTTGGAAGGCGCTCTGCGCGTTGAGGACCTTGGTCGACTCGGCGCCGCCAGGCAGGTATGCCGTGGCGTTGTTTTGCTCGGCTCCCATCAACTTCCCCGCTAGCGGCCCGGCAGCTGCTACCACGACCAGCCAAAAGACGAGGACCAGGAACTTCCCGCGCCGACCTACAAGCGCGGGGATCCAGCGTGCCCGAAATGATCCCACGGAGGAGATTTTTGCATCAGCTCGGGTCGCCCCGCTAGTGGTTTGTCCACCAGCGCCGCCCTCCTGGCCAAGCTCGCCCCCACGGCGAGATTGCCCTGATGGGCCGTGGGCCAAAGAGCCACACCCAGCCTTGCACCGCTCAGCGCGGGCGTTTGGTGGGTCGTCGCTGCCTTCATTGCGCTCGAAATGGCTGTCAGCGCCCGTTACGGCTTCTTCCGAGACGAGCTCTATTTCCTCGTAGCCAGCAGGTCGCACCCGGCACCCGGGTACGTCGACATGCCGCCGCTAGCTCCCTTTCTTGAACGGGTCAGCACAGCGTTGTGTTGCGCCACCTCGGTTAGTTGCGCTTACGACACCGCCCGCGACGGACGTTCACCGCAGGCTGAAACCGCCGTCCATCAAAAGCTCGGTGCCGCAGCAGTAACCCGAATCGGTGCTCAACAAGAACGCGACGGCCCGAGCCACCTCGTCGGGCTCGGCAAAGCGTTTGAGCACGATCCCAGCCATCCACTGGTCGAACTGGTGCGCCTTTCGAGCCAGTAGCGGCGTGCTCACGTACCCAGGCGAGACCGCGTTCACACGCACGCCGCGAGCCCCCCATTCGACGGCCAGCGACTTCGAAAGGGCGGTGACGCCCGCCTTTGAGGCGTTGTACGCGCATTGCCGCTGGGGGAAATTGACGACGTGGTTGCCGGACATCGAGGCAATGTTGACGATGCTGCCTCCGCCTCTCGCCAGCAACTGGCGCCCGAAGGCCTGGCAACTGAGGAACAGTCCCCGCAGGTTCACAGCCAATACGGCATCAAAAAGCTCTATGGGCATGTCCTCGGCTGCCACATCGTCTTCGACGATGCCGGCGCAACAAACCAGGTCAACCGGTCCGGGTGCGACCTCGTAGACCGACGCCACCGCCGCTTCTACGCTCGATGCGACCGTGACGTCGACGCTTACAAACGTGACGCCGCTTAATGGCTCGGGCGCCACGCGGTCGAGAGCGAACACCGAGAGGCCAAGCGCCGCCAAGTGAGCGCAAAGGGCGCGTCCGATCCCACCGCTTGCTCCGGTCACCGCGACCTGCCCGTTACGGAACTCCATGTTCATCCTCCGTTCCTTTGATCGGGCCAGTTTAGAGGCCGCTTGCCAATGCTTCGGTGCTGCGCCATGCAATGGGCATGATCGTGAGAGCAGGGTTGGTACTTGCTTCGGCGTCGAGATGGTCGAGACCGCTCAGCAGCGGCCGGCATCTCCCGCCATACTGGTTACATCTTCTGACAAGGCGGTCCGTGATGTACGTCCCTGCGCATTTCGCTGTTGACGACGGACAGCTCGGTCAGCTGATGTCCGATTTCCCCGTCGCAGACTTGGTGACGGTCACCCCGCAGGGGGTTCTCGCGACGTTCCTTCCCGTCCTCTACGAACCGACGACTGGCGAGCGGGGCTCCATTATCGGCCACGTCGCTCGCAGCAACGACCAGTGGCGCGGCCCTGTGCTCGCTGAAGCGCTGGTAATCCTTCACGGCCTGAATGCTTACGTCTCACCTTCGTGGTACCCGTCCAAAGCTGAGCACGGCCGAGTCGTGCCGACCTGGGACTACCTGGTAGCCCACGTCTATGGTCGTTTGGTCGTACACGACGACGCCGAGTGGGTGGAGGCGTTGGTCCGTAGGCTCACCATCAAGCACGAGGCGGGCCGTCCCCGACCGTGGTCGGTTGACGACGCTCCTGCAACGTTCACGGCCGCCCAGCTAAAAGCGATTGTCGGCGTCGAGATAGTTATCAGCCGCGTGCAGGTCAAGGCGAAGTGGAGCCAAAACCGCCCGCGGCCCGATATCGATGGGGTTATATCGGGCCTGGAGGCGAGCGGGCAAAGCGACGCTGCCGCGGCTGTGCGGGAAGTTCGTCCCTAACCGGCCGACCCCTACTCAACTCGCAGCAACGACCCGTCGGAGTAGCCGCGACCGGAGTAGATCGTTCCACCACACCCCGACCAGGTCGGCAATGTCGTCCTTCTCAAGGCATGTTCCCGAGGTTTGGAGCGCGTGTCTAGGATCAGAAAAACTAGGTAGTCCCTTGACGTCGTCCGCGAACTCTGCTTGGCTGCTGGAAGATGGTGAATCGATCCACCAAAGATGACGACCGACAACCCCAGCAGACTCTGATGGCTACTTGAGCAGCGGCGTCAGGCTCGGTATTGGGCGCGCTGGCTACCCAACTCGAGTCAAGGGCCCACGGCCCGCCGTTGCGATTGAGTGTCATGAATTCATAATAAAAATAGAAAGTTAGCTTGCCCATATCGACGTTGAAACCCTTCGGGAGGCCTAAGCCTTGACGGTCATGTTAGTTGTTGTCCCATCAACGCTGCCGTGCCAAATTCGCGTGCCCTAGCCACGATTCGGTTCTAGCATTTGGCAGCCATGGCCAGCGTTGAACCGTCTCGGGCACAGGGATTTCTCGATGGCCTTCGCGATCGCTATCGTCAGAGGAAGTCCATCATCGGGCTGCTCCCCGACGCCGGTCGCTTTGTTGTTTTGTGCTCAGTTATCGAAAACGTCGTGATCGGCCTTCTGCCTATCGGGTTCATCATCGGGACGAGCATCATGATCGAGAAGGTACGGACCATGGCCCAGCTGCGCGGGTCAGGGCATTGGGCCTCGGTCCTCGGTGCATTCGGACTTGCCATTGGCGCACTTGCCTTGCAGAACATTCTGTCACCACTGCAGGCCGCCCTCGGCGAACTCGTCACACGACGAGTTGACGGACAGTGTGCCCGCCGCCTCATGTCGGCTTCGCTTGTCGGCACGCCGATGGCCGTTTTGGATGAACAGGATGTCCTCGATATGGTCAGCGAGGTTCGCACCGGGCTCGTCGATTCCTGGGGCCCGGGCGCAGCGGTGGCCGCGCTCCTCGCCATGGTCGCCCGTTACACACAACTCCTCGGCGGCGTGGGGCTGATCGGGTTCGTACTCGGGCCGGTCGTCGGCGTTGTCACCGCCTGCGCCGCCCTGGCGGCCCGAGCGGTCACCCGCTACGCGCTCACGCAGTGGTCGCCGATCTGGGAGTCGCTCCGTGGTGCACGCCGGAGAGCCGCCTATGTAATCGACTCTGGGAGCGGCACTGCGATTGCGAAGGAGGTTCGCGTCCTCGGCATCCTCGACTGGTTTACCGCCAGGGCAGGCGCCGAGCTAGATGCTTACTATGGCCCGCTCCGGTCGCAACGCCGGCAACTCTATTTCAAACCGTTCCTCGCCTTGAGCGGGCTCGAATTGTTAT
>DATKHZ010000590.1:0-3536 GCA_035509995.1 Acidimicrobiales bacterium
CATCGTCGGCGTCTTGATGCTCAGCTTTCACCACGTGCCCTCTTGGCTCCATCGTGCGGGCCCAAAGCCTTATCGTCACCTGACAGCGGCGGTTGAGCGGGGACCGGTGGCGCCCTCCTGAGGCCCCGACGTAGTCCCACAAACATGCTCCGCCCGGTTCGAGGCGGGCAGCCGCGCTGGAGTAACTTGCGAGGCAAACGACCGAGAGGAGCTGACGAGATGTTGAAGGGACTGGACCCGCTGCTCGGAGAGGACCTGCTCTACGTGCTCGCAGCCATGGGCCACGGCGATCAATTGGCGTTGGTAGACCGTAATTTCCCCGCCGCATCAATGAGCAGACGCCTGGTGCGTTTGGCGGGAGCCGACCTGGTCACTGCGGCGCGGGCAATCCTGAGCGTGCTGCCATTGGACACCTTCGTCGATCGGCCCGTAATTCGCATGGAGGTCGTCGGCGCGCCCAGCGAAGTCCCCCAGGTGCAGGCCGAGATCCTGGCCCTTTGCCAGGAGACCGAGGGACGGGAGCTCGAGATGGGGTCACTGAAGCGGGAGGATTTTTATGCCATCGCCAAGGAGGCTTTTGCCGTCGTGGCGACGGGCGAGCCGCGTCCCTATGGATGCGTCTTGTTTACCAAAGGTGTGCTCATCGACTGAAGGACGGAGACGAGACACGGGGGCCCTCAAACTGCTCCAACAAGATCCATCGATATAGTATAAATGACCTGACCTGCCCGATCGGACCGCAGCCGGGGCATGGAACCATCGGAAGACAGCGCCACCGGGAGACAGCGCCATCGGGAGACGAGGGTCATGCCCTAATTTGGATGCAGCGGTCAGAGGCCCTGACTGAGAAGGGAGCATTAGTGCCAATCCCAGGCCACCGTTTGGTGACTCGTCGTGACCTGCTGAAGTACGGCGTCGCCGGCTCTGCCGCGGTGCTGTTGGGCCCGTTGGTGGCGCGGGGCGCTTCCGCCAGCCCCAACCGCCTCCTCGCCGCAAAAGCGTTCAATCCCGCTGTCAAGCGCGGCGGCACCTTGCACTTCGCTCGCAGCATCGGCCCCACGACCCTCGACCCGGCCAACACCATTATCGCCGGCGACATTTACACTCTCGACAAAATCCTGGAGCCGCTGTACCTGACCAACCCCGCCGGTCAGCTGGTCCCATGGTTGGCCACTGGGCACGAAGTGAGCTCGGACCACAAGACTTTCACGTTCGCGCTCCGCACGGGTGCCAAGTTCTCCGACGGCAAGCCTCTGGTGGCCGACGACGTCGTGTTCTCCATAAACCGGGCCCGCAAAGACGCCGCTGGGCCTTTGTCTTTTCTCGACTATGCCATCACTGATATTTCGGCCAAGGGGACGGGCAGCGTCGTGTTCCACCTGTCGCAGCCGTGGGCCCCGTTCCTCTCGGACATCTCAGTTTTCGCCAACGCCATTCTCCCGGCCAACTTCGGCGGCCGGACCGAAAAGGACTTCTTCGCCGCTCCCATCGGTACCGGCCCGTTCACGCTCGAGGGGTCGTTCACACCGGACGCCAACTCATTGACCTTGAAAGCCAATCGCAATTACTGGCAGGCCGGGAAGCCCTACCTTGACGCAGTCGAGTTCCTGTACGTGGACAACGACAACCAGCGGGTCCTGCAAGTCCAAGGGGGCCAGGTCGACATCATCGACACCGTGCCTCCCGCCAACGTTTCCTCGCTGAAGGCCAGCAGCGGCCTGAGCGTCGACCTATTCCCTGCCTGGCAGGTCGACTTGCTGGTCATGAACGAACGCTTGCCCCAGTTCGCGGACCGCCACGTCCGGCGTGCCATAACCTACGCCATCAACCGCCCCGCCCTGGTGCACGCGGCGAGCTTCGGTACGGCAAAGCCCGGGGGCTCGTTCTTCCCGCCCAGCCTTGAGTATTACTCGGCCAGCACTCCGGTCCTGGAGTACAGCCTGGCGCAGGCCAAAGCCGAACTGGCGAAGTCGAAGTTCCCCAAGGGTTTTTCGACGAAATTGCTGATCGACGGGGGCGTCCAGAAGTGGGTGACTTTCGCCGCGATAATCAAGGCCCAGTTGCAGGCCATCGGGATAAACGTCGACATCACCCCCCTCGACCACTCTGCCTTCGAGGCCACGTTCCAAAAATATGACTACGACATGTTCATTGATTACGCCATCAACGACATCAGTGACCCGGACGAAATGGCGTCGTTCGAAGTCGACGTCAAAAACGGCGGCTCGGAGTCGTACTGGTCCAACTACGACAACCCGACAGCCATCAATTTGGTGCACCAGGCAGAGGCCGAGTACGACACAACTAAAAGGGCAGCCCTGTACGCCCAGATACAGAAAATAGTGGCCGAGGATGCTCCCTTCGTCGCCCTCGACTACCCGCCTTACATCTATGCCGTATCCGACCATGTCCACGGCTTTGCCGTCAACCCGGGAGGGGCTTACCGCCTCGAGGACGTCTGGCTAACCTGATCGGATGTTGCGTTATGCCGCCCGGCGCGTGGCGGCTGCGGTGTTGGTGGTATTCGGGGTAACGCTGGCGACTTTCCTACTGATGCACTTGGAGCCAGGGGACCCGGCCCGAGCCGTGCTCGGGATCCATGCCACCCCCACCGCGGTCGCCGCCCTGCGCCGGGAGTGGGGGCTGAGCAGCACGCTCCCGGGGCAACTGGGCCATTTCCTATCCCAATTGGTGCGAGGTGACCTCGGCCAGTCGTACATCTACGGCGTGTCGGTCTCGTCCCTCATCGGTGCCCGCATCGGCGAGACGGCCGCTCTGGTAGCCGTGGCTACAGCCTTCGCCGTGATCATCACGGTCCCGTTGGCCGCCCTGGCCGCGTCGCGCCAGAACGGGTGGGCAGACCACGCCGTCCGGGCGGTTTCCGTCGTCGGGTTGGCTCTGCCCGCCTTCTGGTTCGGCATCGTGCTCATTGAGGTCTTCGCGGTCCACCTGCACCTGGTGCCGGTGGGCGGGGCTGGTAGCGGTTTCGGCGGCCACCTGGAGGCCCTTGTGCTGCCCGGGCTGACCGCCTCGTTCGCTATGGCGCCCATCCTCGTTCGCAGCCTGAGGGTGGGGATGCTCGAGGTCATGGACGCCGACTTCATCGCCGTGGCGCGGGCGAAGGGCCTCGGCGACACCCGGGTCCTGTTCGCCCACGTAGCGCGCAACGCCCTGGTGCCGACGGTCACCCTGCTCGGTCTCAACATCGCCTATTTGATCGGCTCCACGGTGATTGTGGAGCAGGTCTTCAACCTCAATGGCCTCGGGTCGCTGCTACTCAGCTCGATACTCAACCGGGATTTCCCGGTAGTCCAGGCCATCACGTTGGTGCTCGGCACCGCTGTGGTTTTCCTCAACCTTGCTACCGACCTGCTTGCTGCCCGCCTTGACCCCAGGATCCGGTTGCGGTGACTACGTTCCTCGAGCCGCAGGGCCCAGCGCCCGTCTCGGACGAGAGCCGACGGACGCGCCACATCCTTCTCCACCGCGCGCGGCGCAGCCGAACGTTCATAATCGGGGCCGCCATCTCGCTGACG
>DATKHZ010000591.1:0-2714 GCA_035509995.1 Acidimicrobiales bacterium
GTCGGTCTCGAGGAGTCTGACGGCGGGCGCCCGCGGGTCCTGTTGCAGGTAAACCCCGACTTCGGAGGGATCATCGGCGTAGAGGTGGGCGAGACCCGCATCCGGGTTGAGGGTTTCGACTTGAGGATGGGGGTCGCGGGAGTCGCGGACGTGAGCCTGCACCCTCAGCACCATGATGCCGAGGTTGCGATGGAGCAGATCCTCCTGGCTATCGAAAAGCTCCAGGGACAGTTCGGTGCCGAGGGCAGGCGTTTGATCGGAATCGGCGTGGCCGTTCCAGGGATCGTCGCTCACCTCGGCGGCGATGCCCGCGTGCACGCCCCCAACATCGGCTGGCGAGACGTCCCGCTCGAGCGAATGATCCGGGAGAGGACCGGGCTCCCAGTTTTTGCCGACAACGGCGCCAAGGCGCTCGGACAGGCGGAGATGTGGTTGGGCGCGGGGCGCGGGGCAAGTCATGCGGTGGTGGCGCTGTGGGGCACCGGGATCGGGGCGGCGATCTTTACGAACGGCACGATCTACCGGGGCGCAGCTTCTAGTGCCGGTGAGTGGGGGCACACCTGCATCGTGGTCGGTGGCAAAACTTGCCGGTGCGGGGCCGCTGGTTGCGTCGAGGCCTACATCGGGGCAGAAGCGCTCCTGGAGGAGTGGTACCGCACGGACCCTGCTGCGACGTCGCCTACGGACCCCGATTCCGAGGAATGGGCTGGCTCTTTTCTGGAAGCCGCTCGGACCAACAAGTCCGCTGCGGATGCGCTCGACCAAGCGGCGGCGTATTTCGGTGCGGCGGCGGCCAACCTGGTCAACTTGTTCAACCCCGAAAAAATAATTGTCGGGGGTTGGATCGGTTTGAAGTTCGGCCCGAGGCTGCTGGACAAGATCCGCAAGCACGTGGACGACCAAGCCTTGGAGTACACGGCCAGTCGAGTGACAATAGAAATAGGTCATCTCGGTTCAGAAGCGGTCGCTCTTGGTGCATGCACGCTCGTGATGGACGAGCTTCTGGCGAACGGCGGCACGCCGCCCGTTCCAGGACATTCCAAGTTCGGCAAGCTACGGTTGTCCTGAGGCAGGGTTGTCCTGAAAGATCGGCCCGCGTGCGATCCTCCCGCCGCGGTCAGTCGGCCGGGATACTCCCGGTGCGGGCGAGCTCGCTGTACCAAAGACCACTGTCCTTGACGATCCGTTCTTGGGTCTCGTAATCCACGTAAACGATGCCGAAGCGCTTCGAGTACCCGAGGGCCCATTCGAAATTGTCGAGGAAAGACCACACGAAGTAGCCCTGCACAGGCACTCCCTCGTCCTTGGCCTGCAGCACCGCCGCGACGTGAGACTTCAAATAGGACTTACGGTCTTCGTCATGGACGGTCTTGCCCTCAGGCGCGTCGTCGTAGGAGGCGCCGTTTTCAGTGATGTAGATGGCAGGCAGCTTGTAGCGAACGTGCGCCTGGGTGATGACCCGGTGCAGGCCCTCCGGGCGGATGGTCCAGCCTGGTATCGACGTCCTCGGCATATCGGGCTCGTCTACAACTGAGTAACCCAACCAGTTTTCGCTGGAGTTACGTACGTAGTAGCCGAAGTAGTAATTGAGGCCGAGGAAGTCCGGCGGCACCCTCAAGGCCTCCATGTCATCCTCGTACCCCCGCGGCAGGTACTCCCGGAGGCGGCTCTCGAGAGCGGCAGGGTACCGGCCGTAAACTAGAGGGTCGACGAACATCGGGAAGTTGTGCCAGGACTCAGCGCGTTCGGCTGCTGCGACATCTCCCTCGGAATCGCTGGCTGGCCAAACTCCGACGTCATGTACAGCAAGCCCGACGGACAGGTTCGCGTCTATAGCCTTGAGCGCGTGAAAGCCCGCGACATGGGCCCGGACTTGGTGGTGAACGCAGTGGCAAGCCTGAAAAATATTGCGCATCCCTGGGGCGTGATTGCCAACCAGGTGGCCCTCGTTTGCCACGACAAAGGGCTCATTGAGAGTCATCCAGAACTTTACGCGGTCGCTCAATGCATTGCCTACAACAGAGGCGTACTCACCGAACCAGTTCGCTATGTCGGGGTTTGACCAGCCACCACGCCTGAACAAGGCGGCGGGGAGGTCCCAATGGAAAAGGGTGACGAACGGTTCTACGCCGGCCTCTAGGAGGCCGTCCACCAGGCGGTCATAGAAAGCTATCCCTGCATGGTTGACCGCACCGGTGCCCTCCGGGAGGATGCGGGGCCAACGCACCGAGAAACGATAACTATTTAGGCCCAAGTTCTTCATTAGCTCGACGTCCTCGGGCCATTTGTGGTAGTGGTCCGCGGCGATGTCGCCAGTTTGCCCGTGATAAATAGTCCCGGGCGTGTGGGAGAACTCGTGCCAAACACAGCTGCCGGCCCCGTCTGCCAGTGGCGAGCCTTCTATCTGGTAGGCCGCAGTAGCGGCTCCCCAGTAAAACTTGTTGTTGTTGTCGCCCTCAGGCTCCAGCACGCCGACCTCCTAGTGTCATTAGTTCCCGCCCGACTGCCGGCGGTGTAATTCGCGCCAACCGGTCAATACAGGACGCAACGGACTTTGTGGTCCGGGCCTACCTGGCGCCATTCCGGTAGCGCGGTCCGGCATTCTGGGCGTACCTGCGGGCAGCGCGGAGCAAACGGGCAGCCCTGCGGCAAGTCCGTCAGGTCGGGCGGGTCACCGCGTGCCTCGAAATGGGTTTCCCTGCTGAAGTGTGCTG
>DATKHZ010000592.1:0-3664 GCA_035509995.1 Acidimicrobiales bacterium
GGGGTTCGAACTGGGCCGGCGGCGAAGCGTCAGCCCTTCTCGCGGACTACGACTGGATGTACGACGACGGGCCGGGCTCGCCCAACATGGATTGCACGAACACCCTTGCCAACGGCTGCTGGGACCATCGTCGCAACGTTCTCGGCTACTACGGGCCGCGCCCGGCCATGGGCGCTGCCGTGACGACGGTGAAGGGCGTCACCTCGATGACGGAGCTCTTTACGTCGGGCCCTCCCGGACGGCTCGACTACATCGTGCGGGCGACCCCAAACAGCCAACTTGTCGTACCGGGAGCCCTCGAGATCGGGACTACGCCTGGAGTGCCGAACAGCGCCATGCTGACCGTTAGGAACGGTGGCAGCTCCTTCAAGGCGAGCGCTTCTGTGAGCGGGGATGGGGGGGCTTGGTCCGTTACGCCGTTCTGCAACGTGTCGGCGGGAGCGTTGTGCCATCTGGTTGTCACATTCGTGCCGCGCCAGGCAGGCCCAGCGGCGGCCACGGTCACAGTGAACCTCGCGGACCGTTCCGACGAGGTGGGTGTCAACGCGTATGCCGGTCACGGGTACTGGGAGGCGACCGAGCAGGGCGAGGTTTTCGCATACGCCGGTGGAGGTTTTCGCGGCTCCGCAATGGGGATCAAGCTTGCCAAGCCGGTTGTCGGGATGGCGGCGACCCCAGACGGAGGCGGGTACTGGGAAGCGGCTGCTGACGGTGGCGTGTTCACCTTCGGCGATGCGAAGTTCTATGGTTCGGCCGCCAATTACCACTTCCAGGGCCCGATAGTCGGCATAGCCGTCACTCCTGATGGGAAGGGCTACTGGTTGGTAGCACGCAACGGTAATGTTTTCTCCTTTGGGGACGCCAGGTTCTCCGGCCCTACGGCCGCTACTCACGTCCAACAACCGGTCGTGGGCATCGTCGCGGGGCGGTCCGGGAACGGTTACTGGCTGGTGACTACCGACGGCAACGTGTTCTCCTTTGGCAGCGCCAAGTTCTATGGCCCCAGCGTCCAGCCACGCCTCACACAGCCGGTGGTCGGCATGGCAAGGACCGACGACGGGAACGGCTATTGGCTAGTAAGCGCGAACGGGACCGTGTTGTCTTTCGGTGACGCCAAGTCCTACGCCATGGCGGCCGGTACAGCACCGGGAGCCACCATCGGCATCGCCGCCGCGGTTGACGCACCGGGTTATTACGTCCTTCAAGCCGACGGCGCTGTGTCCTCGTTCGGGGGTGCCCCGGTCGCAGGGAACGCCCGAGGGGCCGCGCTCACGAGCCCGATCGTGGCAATGGCAACCGCCTAAAAAGGACCACCCTTTCGGCTGCGCCCAGCGAGGTAGCTCCCGATCGCGCTGGCCAACGACCCGAGGCGCGCATGCTCCGGTACCAGTGGCAGCGAGATCCCGGCAAGGCGTGCCCCTTGCGCACACACTGGCCCGATGCAGGCGGCTACTATCCCGCCAGCATTGAAGGCGTCGAGGACGGCGCCGAGGCGACCTTGTGCTTCGGCCACGGTGGCGAGCACCTGGACCTGAGGGGCAGCCGTAAAAGTCACGACGTCGACCCGGCCCTCGACGAGAGCGTCGATGAGGGCCGCGGCTGAGCCGGTGCTACCCTCGCCCATCCGGTAGACCGGCAAGTAGTCGACCTTGGCGGCCGCCTGCTCCAGCTTCGCGAGCATCGGGCCCGCGGGTTCCCCATGCAGCTGCACGACCACGGACGCCTCCGTCAAGTCCTCCTGGCCGAGACGGTCGACGACCTCATCGAGTGTTTCACCCGGGGCCTTGTAAACAGCGTCGAGCCCGACCTTGCGGATCTCGCCCAAGGCTTTGGCACCCCTCACGACGATGGTCGAGGATCTCAACGCTTCGACGAGGGCTTCTTGCAGGCCCCACTCTGCAGCCAGTTGGAGCCAAGTGCGCATGCCGTAGCCCGTGTTGGCAACGAAGAAGTCGGGCGGCGCGTCGGCGATCGCGTCGGTGAGCGCCCTCAGGGTGCCCGGGTCGACAGGCTCGGTACGAAGGAGTGGGAACATCAGGACCTCAACTCCGAGGCGTTCCAGCAGGACGGTTTGCTCGTCGCGGCGGCGGTCGGCCGTGACCGCCACCGTGAAGCCCACTAGGTCGGTCCCAGGCATTGAAGGCCCACCCTATGCCCGAGACGCCTATGCTGCGCTGGAGCCGGTCCAGGTTGGTCTTGGACCACCCGAAGGTCCCGACAGTTACGGAGCGGCGATGGACGCATTTGGCCCCTCACATCGGCAGCCACTAGTCAGTGACTTCCCTCCTGGTGCGCTCTTGCGGGCGGTGGTCGAGATGTCCGACGACGCCATATTCACCTGCGACATGGCCGGTCAGGTGACCGCCTGGAGCGCTACCGCCGAACGCCTCTTCGGTTCTCCGGCGGGCGACGTCCTCGGTACCTCTTTCAGCGCGTTGTTTGCTCCCCACCTCCGCCATGAGGTGGAGACGGCGATCGCGATCGTTGTCGCAGGCGATCTCATCAAGCATTTCGAGACCGAGGTGGTTCGCCCCGACGGCATGCCGACGCCCCTGTCGCTGTCGATGTGCCCACTCGTCGATGCCGGAGGGGTACCCGTCGGCTCCCTGGTGATCGCGCGCGACATCACCGAACAACGCCTCGCCCAGGCAACGCTGGCTGAGGTGGAGGCCCGGCTGGAGGAAGGCGAAGCGCTCGCCCACGTTGGCAGTTGGCTCTGGGACGTGCGGACCGGGGCGGTCCAGCTGAGCGCCGAGTTCTACAGGGTGCACGGTGTCGAACCGCTCGAGTTCGACGGCACCTTCGAGTCCTACTTGGGCTTGGTCGAAGCCGAGGACCGCGAACGCGTTCGCGCCGCCATGAGCCAGTCGGTCGCGACAGGCCACCCGTTCGAGGAGACATACCGGGTGGTGCGCCCTGACGGGCACACCCGGGTCGTCCAGGCCCGCGCCCAGCCCACCTTGGGGTCCGCCGGGACCGCGATGGGCTTACGCGGCATTGGCCAGGATGTTACCGATCGCGGGGGCGGCTACGTCAGCCGTCGGCCAAAAGGAACCTGACCCGGGCTAGCTCGCGCTCCCCTCATTCGGCCTCCGCGTGCAACCGCACCCGGACGTCGGGGTAAATCCGGAACATGAGCACTGTCGGCGAGGGGATGGCGAAGTCCCGGATGTCGAAGACCTGCTCGCCTGTGACGGCAAGCCGGCCGTCCGCAAGCACCTCCACGTTGACGGTCCCTTGAGCCGGCCGTGTCACGCCGTGGAACGTCAGCTCGCCCTCGAGACGGTACCGGGTGCCCGGCGCGCTCGGAGCGCAGTTCCGGAGCTCGACTGTCGCGGAGGGGAAACGGCGTGCCTCTATCCGGCGCAGTAACTCGGCGTCATAGAGGCTGTTGCCAGAGCTCAGCCCTGACACGTCGATCTCCAAGGTCCCCGACGGTGGCGGGTCGGTACACAGGGCCCCGTCGACCACGGCGGCCCGTACCGAGCCGGTGAGCCCGATAGCGCCGAAAGAGAGCGGCCCGACCGTCGAGCGGACCTCGATCAGCACCACAGAGCGGTCAGGGACCAGGTGGTAGTCCCGCGGAGCACCCAGCGCAGCTCCGTCGGGGCCCAGGCCCGCCGAGAGTGCCGGGACGACAACGGGGCCAGTGCCCACAGGTCCG
>DATKHZ010000593.1:0-2316 GCA_035509995.1 Acidimicrobiales bacterium
GAGTTCAGGGGCGCCCGTCAGGCAAGGAGGCGGATGAGCATCGGTCCAGCGAGTGGCGGGGTGCCTCCCTGGGGCCGGCCAGGTCTTCGACTTCGAAGCCGGGCCACCCGCTTGGCCACGCACCGGCCCCATCGTCGAAGCGATGTACCGCCAAATCACCCACGCTGGTTGACAACTGACGACCATGGGATGTCTACAGCCGTGGTCGGCAACGCCGGGGAGCCGAGACGTGTTTTTGCCTTCTGGCTCTCCGATGCTAGGCCGGTGTCCGGCTCGCACTAGGCCACAGGCGGCGCTGCGCTTGGCCTTCGGCGCGAAAACTTTTCTGATCCGCTCGCTGCGGTCCCGGGAAAACTTTTCGCCCGGAACCTAGCGCTCCCTCGGCCAGCTACCGGCCTTACATCTCCTCTGCCAGAAGGCAAAAAGAACGGGCGGCCCGTGGGACGCCCCCTGCATTGGAAGGTAACGCAATGACCGACAACATCACCCCAGGCAACGAAACACCCAGCGACAGCGGGCATCCCGAATCTGGAACCCTGGAACACATCGATCCGCGCGACCTGGTGCTCGACACCAACGTCCGTGACGAGGCCGACCTGGATGCCGAGTTCGTCGCCAGCATCAAAGAGCACGGAGTCCTGATCCCGATCGCCGCCGTGCGCGGTGACGATGGTCAGCTGCTCGTACGGGCCGGACAGCGCCGCACCCTCGCCGCCCGCGAGGCCGAACTGCCCACCGTGCCGGTCTACATCCGGTCAGCCAGCGACGGCGACGACACCGCCCAGCTGGTCGAGCGCGTCACCGAGCAGATCGTGGAAAACGACCAGCGCCGCGAGCTCACCACCACGCAACGCGCCAAGGGCATCCAGCAGATGCTCGACGCCGGTGTGTCAGTGACGAAGGTCGCCAAGGCGCTGTCGGTCCACAAGGACACCGTCAAAGCCGCAGGAACTGCCGGCAAATCGCAGGCCGCGATGGAGGCACTGGCCACCGATCAGCTCAGCCTCACCGAAGCCGCCGCGCTCGCCGAATTTGACGACGTGCCCAACGCGCTGGACAGGCTGGTCAGGGTCGCCGGGACTCAGTGGTTCGACCACACCGTCTCCCAGCTACGCGAACAGCAGGCCAGCCTGAAGGCCCAGCGAGAGGCCGAACAGCCCTGGCGTGAAAAGGGATTCACGATGCTCGACAGCTTCCCCCATTCGTGGGACGTGGAGCGCGTCGAGCTGGGTTACCTGCGCACCGCTGCGGGCGAGGAAGCCGACGAGACAGTGGTGACCAACCCCGCGCTGTGGGCCGTCATGCTCAACGAGGAGGACGGCCTGGTCGATGTCGAAACCGGCGAAGCGGTCGAGGACGACGCCGTGGACTGGGGCACCCAAGACGACCCCGAAGCCGTACCGGCAGAGGGGTTGCGGCACGCCAACACGGTCAAAGAGGTCACGCTGTTCGTGCCGGAGTACTACTGCATCGACTACGCCGCCGCCGGGCTGGTTCTTGACGACCGATTCAAGCGCTACGCCGGGCTGGGCCACACCGGCGATGAGTCAAGTGACGCAGTTGATCTCGACGGTGACGACGAGGACGCCAAAGCGGCCCGCGAGGCGGCGAAGGCCCAGGCCGAACTGGAAGCCGACAGGCGGGAGCGCCGCAAGGTGATCGCGCTCAACAAGCTCGGTGAGGCCGCAGGTGTGGTGCGCCGGCAATTCCTGACCACGCTGCTGTCACGCAAGACCCCGCCCAAGGGTGCCGGGGTGTTCGTGGCCGACAGCCTGGCCCGGGACGCACACCTGCTGGTCGAGCACCACGGACAAGGCGTGACCGCCGCGATCCTCGGCTCGGCCCCCAAGGGCGGCGAAGAGGGCGCAGCAATTCGCAACCTGGTCAAAGGCCTGCCCGAAAACGGTGATGCCCGCGCCCAGGTCATCATCCTGGCCATCGTGCTCGGAGCCTTGGAATCACGCACCCCCAAGGACGCCTGGCGCCACCCCGAGCCGATCCGGGATAACACCGAGGCCCGCTGGAGTTACGGGCACCGGATGACCAGCGGTGACCTGCTGCGGTACCTCGCCGACAACGGCTACACCCTCTCGCCCATCGAGCAGGTGATCACCGGCGACCGGAAAGCCGACGAGGTCTACGACGAGTACCTGGCCGAAACCACCGCCCAGGCCACCGACGACGCCGACGACGCCGACGACGCCGACGATGACGAGGCCACCGACGCGGCCTAACCCGAAGGGTGGGGCAGGACGAGAACTCCTGCCCCACCCACAACAACCCGATTACGCCGCGGCTCTCGCTCTGAAATGGCTA
>DATKHZ010000594.1:0-5298 GCA_035509995.1 Acidimicrobiales bacterium
ACAACCCCGATGTCCACCTGATGGTCTTGCTTGTCGACGAGCGGCCCGAGGAAGTGACCGACATGCGCCGGTCCGTGAAGGGCGAAGTCATCGCCTCCACGTTCGACCGCCCGGCCGACGAACACACCCAGGTTTCGGAGCTTGCGATCGAACGCGCAAAGCGCCTCGTAGAGTCTGGCCGGGACGTGGTCATCGTCCTCGACGGCATCACGCGGCTGGCCAGGGCGTACAACCTCGCTCAACCCGCGACAGGGCGCATCATGTCCGGTGGTATTGACACCGGCGCCCTTTACCCGCCGAAGAAGTTCTTCGGGAGCGCGCGCAACATCGAAGAAGGCGGGTCGCTCACGATCCTGGCGACCGCTCTCGTGGAGACCGGGAGCCGGATGGACGAGGTGATCTTCGAAGAGTTCAAGGGGACAGGCAACATGGAGCTGCGCCTCGACCGCAAGCTCGCCGAGCGACGTATCTACCCGGCGCTCGATGTCAATGCGTCCTCCACCCGCCACGAAGAGCTTCTCTTCGACCGGCAACAGCTCCAGCAGGTCTGGAAGCTGCGCAGGGTGTTGAACGCATTGGCGACGGACGGGAGCGCGGCGGCCGGCTTGGAATTACTGGTCGACAAGATCCGTTCTACTCGTAGCAATGACCAGTTCTTGGCCGAGATCGCCAAGACCCCCGCCCCTGTCATGTAGCACGGGCGCTAACCTGGGGAGAACCATGAAAGCTGATACCCACCCCGAGTATGTCCAGACCAAGGTCGCCTGTTCCTGTGGCAACACCTTTATGACCCGCTCGACGAAACCTGAACTGCATACCGAGCTTTGCAACGAGTGCCACCCGTTCTTCACGGGCAAGCAGAAGCTCGTAGACACCGGCGGTCGTGTTGAGCGCTTCGAGCGCCGCTACGGGCGGCGCGGCGTGAGGGCAGGCGCCGAGCAATAAGTGTTCGAGCGATTGGATGAGCTGGTCGCCGAGTACGAAGACGTCCTTAGGCAACTGTCCGACCCGGAGGTCATAGCCGACCAACGCCGGTTGGTCGAGCTTTCCCGACGCCATCACGAGATCGGGCCTGTTGTAACGGCTTACAGGTCGTACCGGGATACCCAAGCTGACCTCTCGCTCGCTCGCGAAATGTCGGCTGATGCCGAAGGCCAAGACCGGGAGCTCCTCAACAACGAGATCAGCGAGGCAGAGGAGCGCCTGGCCGGCCTGGAGGACGAGCTGAAGCTCCTGCTGCTGCCCAAAGACCCGAACGACGGGCGCAATGTCATCGTGGAGATCCGGGGCGCCGAGGGAGGCGAAGAAGCCAACCTGTTTGCGCGCGACCTTTACGAGATGTACCTGCGTTACGCGGAACGTACCGGTCTCAAAGCCGAAGTGCTCTCCAGCGATGCCTCCCCCAAGGGCGGCGTCAACGAAGTCATGCTGCTTATCAAGGGCGCCGACGCTTGGGCCCGCCTGAAGCACGAGGGTGGTCCTCACCGCGTGCAGCGCGTCCCGGTGACCGAGTCCCAGGGCCGGGTGCACACCTCGTCGGCAACCGTTACCGTGCTGCCCGAGGCTCGAGAGCTCGAGGTCCAGATCGAGGAAAAGGATCTGCGCGTTGACGTCTACCGTTCGACAGGGCCAGGGGGCCAGTCGGTCAACACCACTGACTCGGCAGTGCGGGTGACGCACATACCGACGGGCATCGTGGTCTCTATGCAGGACGAAAAGAGCCAGATCCAGAACAGGGCCAAGGCGATGCAGGTCCTGCGCGCTCGTTTGCTGAAGGCGGAGCAGGACCGCCAGTCGGCCGAGCTGTCGGCGGCCCGACGCAGCCAGGTGGGAGGCGGGGGACGCTCGGAGAAGATCCGGACCTATAACTACAAGGACAACAGGGTCACGGACCACAGGATCGGCCTAACCCTTCACAATCTCGACAAGGTGCTGATGGGCGAGCTCGATGAGATAGTCGATGCCCTGCTTTCGGACGAGCGCTCTCGCCAGCTCGCAGGAGAGGGCCCTGCCTGAGCCGTGCTCGGTAGCGCCATGACGGGGTCGAGGCGCACTTGGCAACCTCTTTACGAGCAAGCTGTCGAGCGTCTTGGGGACCGGAGGACCGCCCAGTGGTTCGTGGAGGACGCATCTGGGATCTCCTGGCCGGCGGCGCTGGGCGAGCCCGTGCCCGCAGCGGCGCGAGAGGCTTTCCTTTCCATGTTGGGACGCCGGGAGTCGGGCGAGCCCGTGCAGTACGTCCTCGGCCACTGGGCATTCCGCAAGCTCGACTTGATGGTGGACCGACGAGTCCTCATCCCCCGGCCCGAAACAGAAGTCGTGGTGGAGGTGGCGCTTGCGGAGCTGGCCCTGGTAGCCCCCGTCGGGACGGACGGGGCCCGCCCGGTAGTTGTCGACCTCGGCACCGGTTCCGGCGCCATTGCCTTGTCGATCGTCACCGAGCGCCCCGACGTCGAAGCCTGGGCGAGCGACGTGTCCGGGGAAGCGCTCGCCGTGGCGTCAGCCAACCTGGCTGGCCTCGGGGCCCAGGCGGTGGGGCGTCTCCGGCTAGTCCAGGGGAGCTGGTGGTCTGCGCTGCCTGCGGAGCTGGAGGGTTCGGTTACTCTTGCGGTGGCCAACCCGCCTTACGTTGCGGAAAGCGAGGTCGCTGTCCTTCCCGAGGAGGTTTCGCGCTGGGAGCCGCGCCAGGCCCTGGTCGCAGGCCCGACCGGGCTCGAGGCGCTCGAGGCGATAGTGAGCGAGGCGCCGGCCTGGTTGGCTGGGCGCTCGACCCTCGTAGCTGAGATCGCGCCGCATCAGTCAGGTGCGGCCAGGGCCCTGGCGCTGTCGGCCGGTTTTCGGGACGTTGTGGTCCGCAAAGACCTTGCCGGCAGGGAGCGGGTACTTGTAGCTCGGTCCGCGACCTAAGCTCCCTCGCTGATGGCGACACTGGTGATCGCCGCGTGGGGCGATCCCCCGCCCGCCGAAGCCATAGATCTTGCCGTAAACGCTCTCGCCGGCGGCGACATAATCGGGTTGCCGACCGACACTGTTTACGGGCTGGCGGCCGACCCATTTCATACAGGAGCGGCAGACCGGCTCTTCGCGGTGAAGGGCCGCCCGAGGAACATCGAGTTGCCCGTTCTCGTCTGCGACGAGGGCCAAGCGCTTTCCCTCTGCACGGCGGTGCCCGAAGCCGCGCGCCGGCTCATGAGCCGGTACTGGCCGGGGCCGCTCACCCTCGTTCTGCCACGGCGCCCCGACTTGGCAGCCGACCTCGGGGAGGAGGACTCCACGATCGGCATCCGGTGCCCGGCTCACCCGGTACCGCTGGCGATATGCCGGCAGATGGGCCCGATCGCGACGACCAGCGCCAACCGCCACCGCGAGCCGGCGCTGACCACCGCTCAGGAAGTCGCGGAGTCGCTCGGGGCCGAGCTGACCCTCGTCCTCGACGCCGGCCCCAGCAGCGCCAAACCGTCAACGGTGGTCGACTGCACCGGGGAGACGCCGAGGGCGCTGCGGGAGGGCCAGCTGTCATGGGACGAGATCACAGCGGCGCTGCGCTGAACAACAACTAGGCTCTGGCTCGTGCACGCGGACGAAGAGCTCTTCGCAATAATCGAGGACGAGAAGGAGCGGCAGAACACCACACTCCAGCTGATCGCCTCGGAGAACTTCACCTCACGGGCCGTCTTGGCGGCGACCGGGTCCGTCCTTACGAACAAGTACTCCGAGGGCTACCCGGGCAAGCGCTACTACGGCGGCAACTCTGTCATCGACCGGTCGGAGGACCTCGCCCGGCGCCGCGCCTGCGAGCTGTTCGGGGCCGAGCACGCCAACGTGCAGCCTCACTCGGGAGCCAATGCCAACCTTGCCTGCTACCTCGCCGTCCTGGAGCCCGGGGACACCGTCCTCGGCATGCGCCTCGACCAAGGCGGGCACCTGACGCACGGTTCGCCTGTGAACGTGAGCGGTCGTTGGTACCACTTCGTCAGCTACGGCGTAAGCGAAAGCGACGAGCGCATCGACCTCGAGGCTCTCGCAGATCTGGCCGAGCAGCACCGGCCCAAGCTGATCATCGCAGGTGCGACTGCGTACTCGCGGGTGATCGACCCGGAGCCCTTCCGGCGGATAGCGGATTCGGTAGGGGCGTTGCTGCTTTTTGATGCGGCACATATCGCCGGGCTTATCGCTGGCGGTGCCCACCCCAACCCGGTCCCGTTCTCGGACATCGTGACGTTCACCACTCACAAGACCCTGCGCGGGCCACGAGGCGGCTGCATCGTTTCCAAGGAGGCCTTCGCCCAGCCCATCGACAAGGCTGTGTTCCCCGGCCTGCAAGGGGGCCCGCTCGAACACGTCATCGCAGCCAAAGCGGTGGCTTTCTTCGAGGCGTCCCAGCCCGGCTTCGCCCAGTACGCGGCCCAGATAGTTCGCAACGCTCAGGCCCTGGCGAGCGCTCTTGCCGCCGAAGGTTTCCGAATAGTCTCGGGCGGCACCGACAACCATCTGATGTTGGTGGACCTCCGTAGCTTCGACGCAGACCTCACTGGCAAGGCCGCTCAGGAGGCCCTCGACCGAGCGGGGATAACTCTCAACAAGAACCAGATCCCAGGCGACCCGAGGTCGCCGTTCGTCACGAGCGGTCTGCGGGTCGGCACTGCGGCTGTGACTACGGCCGGGATGCGTGAAGGCGAGATGGCTGAGATAGCCCATCTGGTCCGCCGGGCCCTCGCTTCTCCAGACGACGAAAGCGAACGGGATGCCGTGCGCGAGGAGGTCGCGATGCTTTGTTCCAAGTTTGTGCCCTACCCATGAGCTGGTGCCTCGGCGCCTGAGCGCTGGACATCTCGCAGCTGGGGAGACTTAGCGCTTGATCCAATTCCGTTGGTACATCGTGGTCTTTGCCGTGGCGGCTGTCGCCACCTGGCTGGCCACCTTCGCTGCGCGCGCCATGGCAAAGCGCCATTCGCTGCTCGTGACGCCCGACGACCGCCGAGTCCACGAACGGCCCACACCGACCGCCGGCGGGGCAGCGATGTACTTCGGGATGCTCGTCGCGATAGCCGTCGCCTCGCAGTTGCCGGTTTTCGGCCCGGTGTTCAGAGGAAGCTCCGCCCCCCTGGGGGTGGTAATTGCCGCGACTGTCATTTTCGGCGTCGGGCTGGTGGACGACGTGCGCGAGATGTCGCCGCCAGCCAAGCTCGCCGGCCAGGTCCTTGCGGGGACGGTGCTTTATTTCTTCGGGGTCAACATGCTGTATTTCCATGTCCCATTGGCACAAACAACTCTGGAGCTGAGCCCTTCGTGGGCGGC
>DATKHZ010000595.1:0-8933 GCA_035509995.1 Acidimicrobiales bacterium
GAACTTCCTCGCGTCACCAGAAACCGTTGTCCAACGCAGCACGTTGAGCACTTCCTTGCCGCTCGGGCCGTCCACGAGGAACTTGTAGCCGAGGATCCCGTGCTCAGCAGGTGTCATACCGAGAGCGAGCGAGGTTAGCGCTGTTGCCGTCGTCGTCGGGGCTACCGAAGTGATCGGCCCGCCTTCCAAACGGGCCATGGCCGGTGCGAGGTGCGCCCGGGACTGGAGCTGCAACCACCCCAGGCCGTCCACTACGAGCAGGACAACCTGGCTGGCCTCACGCAGCGGTGCCGGGAGCCAATCCGGCCGCTCCTTCGGCGCGGCGAGCAGGGCCGGGACAAGCGAGCTCAGGCAGGCCTCGCCGTACGCGGGCATCATGAGCGGCTTTGGCAGCGCCTTGGCACCGAAAGCGCCGCTCCGTGGGCCGTCCTCCTGCAGGAGTGTTCGCGCTCCATATGAAAGCTGTTCCACCGCCGGCTCGGTATTCATCTTTTCGACGCTAATTGACCGCGGAAACAAAAACGTGGAACCGAACTTTCGGCCGCCGCACAGCACGCCGAAATTCGACCGCAACGCGTCACAAGGCTAATGGCGCATTACCATGTGTGTATGAGGGTATCGACGCGTGGCGACTACGCATGTCGTGCGTTGCTGTCGCTCGCCCTACATGGCGGGGACCAGCCGACCTCGGTACGGGACATCGCCGAGCGTACGGGGCTTCCTCAGCCGTACCTCGAGCAGATCCTCCTCGCCTTGAAGGGAGCGGGCATTGTGAGGTCAAAGCGCGGCGTCGGGGGCGGGTACGTGTTGGCTCGACTGCCTGACAAGCTCACGCTGGGCCAGATCGTGGCTGCCGTCGACGGGCCGATCGTGGTTGGCGACTTTGGCGAGCCCCACGTCGGGGAGGCGTGCAACCATGAAGGCCAGTGCGCCTTGATCTCGGTTTGGGCAGAGGTTGGCGACCATATGCGCGTCCACCTCGACTCGTTCACGATCGCCGACATGGTGGGGCGGGTCAGCGGTAGAGCGCTAACCCCGGTCGCCGGGCCCGTAACACAGTAGCGCCCGTGCTGGCTTCTGGCACCAGCTATTGCGGCAAACTGAGCCCGAGCGGTCCCAGGGTCGCGGCGAGGTCCGCTGGGAGCTCGCTGGAGAAGCGTAAGGGCTCGCCGGTCACGGGGTGCGTGAAACCGAGCCGTGCGGCGTGCAGCCAGGGACGGCGGAGCCCCGGCAGAGCGGTCCGGGCGGCGGCCAGCTGGCTCGGCTTGGAGTAGCGGTCGTCGCAGAGCAGCGGGTGGCCGATGGCAGCGAAATGTACTCGCACCTGGTGGGTACGACCAGTCCCGAGCCGGCACGACACCAGGGTGACCGGGACCGGCGAAGTGGAACGGCTTTCGGCGCGGTAGTGAGTGAGAGCCTGACGGCCACCCTGGACGACAGCCATTTTCACCCGGTGTGACTGGGAGCGTCCGAGAGGAGCGTCGACGGTACCCTCGTCCGCCTCGAGCTCCCCATGGACGACCGCGAGGTAAGCCCTCTCCACAGACCGGGCGGCCAGTTGGGCGACGAGACCTTCTCGGGCAGCCGATGTGCGCGCCACGACCATCAGCCCCGACGTCCCCTTGTCGAGACGTTGGACGATGCCCGGGCGATCGTCCTCGGGGCCGACGGCGGATATCTCGGGGAAAAGCCGGACCAGCTGCTGCACGAGGGTGCCCTCGGAGTTCCCTGCGCCCGGGTGGACCACCAGCCCAGCGGGCTTGTCCACGACCACCAGGTCTTCGTCAGCGAAAACGACCGCAGCCGCAGGCGGAGGGCCGCTACTGGTGGCCGAACGAGGCGCCGGCCGCGGCTGCAGGGGCGTGTGCCCGGCCAGGTCCACTTCCAGCAGCTCGCCACTTCGTAGCCGCCGGCTGCCTGCACGCACGACAAGCCCGGAGATCCGTACCCTGCCCTCGTCCACCAGCCGCGACGCCTCGGCCCGGCTGAGGCCGACCAGCAGCGCCGCGCCCCTGTCAACCCGCTCGGCCTCGAGCGCGGCGGGAACCGTAAGCTTCATGAGCTCGCCCGGTGCGTCCAGGTCATCGCTGGTCAGGGTGCGTCGCCTTTGGCCCGTGAGAGGAAAAACAGGCTGATAGCGACAGTCACCGAGCCGGTGGTTATGGCGGCGTCGGCGACATTGAAAGTCGGCCACCAGCTGACGGCCTGGATGAAATCGACGACCGCCCCATGGTGATCACCCAACAATCGGTCGGCGAGGTTCGACAACGCCCCGCCGGAGAGCAGCCCTAGGCCTACGACGACCACCGGGCTGGCGCCAATTCGTGCCGCCCGACCTGAAAAAGCGATCACGGCCACAGCCAGCACCGAGGCCAGCGCCTCAATTACCGGAGATGCGCCGCTCCCCAGGGAAAACGCGGCCCCACGGTTGAAGCTGAGCACCAGGTAAACCGGCCCCAGTACATGCCTCGGGCTCGTGGTGCTGAGGTTGTGGCGCGCCCAAGACTTGGTCCACTGGTCGAGGGCGATGACGCACCCTGCAACGGCCCCCAGAGCAAGGGCACGGCCGGCGAAGTGTGCTGGCGCTCGCGAGACAGCACCATCCTGGCCTCCAGCGGCTTGCGGCAATGGCCGCGCACCCCCGGGCCGGTCGGCCAAGGTCACTGGCGACGGGCTGAGAGCCCCCCGCTCTTACAAGACACGCAGAGCCGGGCGTGAGGCAGTGCCTCCAAGCGGGCCTTGGGGACCGGGTTGCCGCAGCTCTCGCAGAAGCCGTAGGTGTCTTCCGCGATCTTCACCAGCGCGGCGTCGATCTCTTCGATCGCAGCCTGTGCCTGCGCAGAAAGATGCAGGTCCAGTTCCCTGTCGACGTTGGCAGTACCGCCTTCGCCGCCCTCTTCGTCGAACTGGACGTCGCCAGGCTCATGCTCTAGGGCGAGAGCTTCGGCTTGCGCCCTCAGCTCCTCGGCCTGGCGTGTGTAGTTGTTGCGCTCAGCCATGAGCAGTACACGCTGATGGTTTAGGAACAGGTCCCTCGGCTCATGGTCGTCGCCACCCGTGTCCTGAGCGACCGCGTGGCCCCCTGGGCCCGCGGTCTTGTGGTCGCGGACCGCCTTGGCTGCTTTGGGTTTCTCAACCTTGGGGCTCGTGCCTGCGGGTTTTGGGCTCGCGGCGGCCTTGGGCGCGGCGGCCGGCGCGCCGTTAGCCTCCTTGGCCCCCGCGCGCTTGGCAACCGCGGCAGTGGCAGTTTTGCCCGGGTTGGGGGTCTTGGCGGCGGTATGCCGGGTGCCGGGAGTAACAGCTTTGGTCGGGGCATCAATGGCCTTGGCAGTAACCCTGCTGGTGGGCTTGCTTTCGGCCTTCTCCGTGCCCTTGCCCGTGGTAGCGGGCCCTTTCGACGTGCGGCTCGCACCGTTCGCCCGCGCGTGAACTGCGACGTCCGCTTCTTGGGCCTTGACCGGGTCTTGTTGCTTGCCTCTAGGCATCTCGTGGCACCTTATCCTTCCGCGGAGCGGGGAAGCCTACCATGACTCGGGGTCAACGTCCCTCCGGTGCCCGCAATTCCCGGCCCTCGCAGCTGGCACTGGGCCGTTATCGGCTCGTCGCGCCCTACTGCCGGCGCCTGAACCTGCTTGTTGTGCGCTGCTCGCCGAGATCCTGCTCGCTGAAAAAGCTGTCAAGGGCGCGCTCGTCGAATGCCAGCGACTGATCCTCGCCCGGAGGGCTCTCCATGGGAGCGTCCGCCGGCGGCTCAGTTCCCACGGCGCCCGCGACAGCCTGCGGTGCCTCACCTGCACCTTCCCCAGGTTCGCCTGCACCCTGGGCAGCCTCGACCTCTTGGTCGGCCGGACCGGCCGGCGGCGCGGGCAACCCTTCGCGGGCCCGAGGTCCCTCGAGGAGATGCGAGCCCGCCTCCTCGTCATCTTCGGCGATCTCGGGGGTAAGCCCGGCTTCGGCGTCGGGGGCTGCTGTTGCGTCGTCGGCAGCGTCACTGTCCGTAGGCTCACCTTGCGAAGGGATAGCAGCAATAGGGCCGACGAGGGGTGGCTCGCCAAGTAGGCCAATATTCTCGACGTGGGACGCAGCATTTGCGACGAGGCCTTCAGCATCCCGGAGCACCCCCAGAAGCTGTGCCCTGTTCACGTCGACCCAACTTCGCAGCGCCTCCGCCTCCTGCTGAGCCTGTTGGAGGGCCGAGCTCGCGATCTCCACGCTGGCGCGGCCCTCGGCGAGATGGCTCTCAAATGCAGCGCGTCCGCGCTCCTCGGCGTCCGACAGGTACCCCTCGGCTTGGGCTTGGGCATCAGACACGAGCGCCTCGGCCTGGGCACGGGCATCAGATACGAGGGCCTCGGCCTGGGCACGAGACTCAGCCCCGATGGAGTCGGCTTGTGCGCGAGCCTTGGAGAGCAACCGTTCCGCGTCGTCGTTCGCTTCCTTGACCGCCTGGTCAACGGTGCGTTGGGCCATCAGCAGCATCCGCTTGAGGGTCTCGTCGCTCGCGCTCGCCTCGGACGCCGCCTTCTCGGCCCGTTGCGCCCGCTCGGTAACCTGCTGCAGCCGGTCAATGAGGACCTCGACCCCGAGAGCCGCCTGCTCCAGGAACTCGTCGACATCCTCCGGGTGATAACCGCCACGCAACTTCTCACGGAACTGCACGTCGCGGAAGGCCTTCGGGGTCACATCCATGCTGTCAATCGTAACAGCCTGTGTTTTATGGGTCGCGAACCGCTCCGTGTTTTACGGGCATCGAACCGTCCCGCCTCTGGGCAACGGGAGAGGTCGAGCTACACCTTCACCAAGGGGAACAGGTAGAACGTGAGGAGCAGGACCACCAGGACGGCGATCATGTAGGAGATGTCGAACATCCCTGCCGGCGGGATGACCCGCCGGAAAGGGGCTACATAGGGCTCGGTCAGCACATAGAGCCAGTGCGTGAAAGACGACATCCCCGAGCTCCCCGAAGTCGGGAACCAGGACATCACCGCTCTCAAAAAGAGAATGATCAGGTAGATGCAGCCCAGCGTGTACAGCGGGTGCTGAAGGTAGGTCAACTAAGTGCCCGCCGACCCGTTACGGACGGTAGAGGCCCCTCTCCTGAAGGCGGCGCTTTTCTTCGGCTGAAACTTCAACGTTGCTGGGCGTCATCAAGAAGACCTTGTCGGCGACCTTGTCCATGGAGCCGCCCAGTGCGTACGCGACGCCACTGCAGAAATCGATCATCCGGTGCGCCAGCTCCCGGTAGGCATGGCCGAGATTGACTATGACGGGCTGGCCTGTACGGAACCTGTCGGCTATCTCCTGAGCGTCGGCGAACTCGGTGGGAGCGGCCACATGAACCTTGGCCGAAAGGGCCGGCGCCGGCAACGTTCGCAACGGCGTGGGCGCCGCCCGCAAGTTGATGGTCGAGCCTTGGTCCTGGCCGTCACGCGGCAGCGTCCTTACGGCCGGGGAGGTCTGCGGGAAGGCCTCCACCACTTCGCCGCCTCTCCGTGCGGTGGCCACCTGAGGCTGAGGGACCGGCACTTCCTCGTAAGGCTCATAGTCGTCGTATTCTTCGGCGTCGGCGAGGCCGAGCCACATAAGCATCTTCTTGCCTGTCCCCGGCATAACTCCTCCTTACCTCTAGCCTAGCCTGGCCGCGTCCCGACCAGGGACATGTGCTGGTGGGCGCTCGCCGAAAAGAGCTCTCCCTAGACGGATTATCGTCGCTCCTTCCGCCACGGCCAGCTCGAAGTCGGCGCTCATTCCCATGGACACTTCGCTAAGCCCGAGGGCGCTCGCAAGAGCCGCGACATCGCGGAAGCTCTGCCGGGTCTCTTCTCGCGCGGCATGCGCTCGGCCAACCGCCATGAGCCCCCTCACATCCAAACCCGCCGCCCGCGCCGATTCGACGAGGGCAGGCACCTCGGCGGCGCTGGCCCCATGGCGGGCGCCTCGTGCCGGCCCGCTGTCACCGGCCAAAGTGCCGGCGCTGGGGCGGTCGCTCCCCCCGGCAGCGGCGGTACGGACCTGGACCAGCACGGCGGCCGCCGGCCGCCTCCGGGCGAGGGCAAGAGCTCCGTCAAGGCTGTCGAGCCCGTGCCAGAGGTGGACGTGCGGAGCGAGACGGGCAAGCTTGTTGCGCTGGAGCCCTCCGAGGAAGTGCCAGCGGACGCCGGCCGGGGCTGTCGACGCCTTCGCCAACAGCTCCTGCGCGTAATTCTCCCCGAGGTCCAGCAGGCCCGCTCCGACGGCGGCATCGAGGGCCTCAGATCCGAAGCCCTTCGTGACTGCGACAACCCGGACCGAGCTCGGGCTCGCCCCTGCCTTGGCTATGCGGTCCCTCACCTGCGCGAGCCTTTCTGCCACGAGTTCAGCGCCCATGGGCCGAAACCTCCACGGCACGAGGCACCCAGACAACGCTCGCCTGCCGGGCCTTGTCGCCGTTCGCCCGCCAGGACCAGTGGTCCGGCGAGCAGTGGGTGCAGATCTGGGCGTCCCCGAGCAGCGTGGCGCCGGCTCGGCCAAGAGCTGCTCGCACGGCCGACGGCAGGTCGAGCGCCGGGAAACCGTCCGAGTCAAGCGCCACGACATCGGGACCGAAGCGTTCAGCGAGAGGCTCCAAGTCGGGTGCGGAAAACCTGTAAGCGTGGGGCGCAATGCACGGCCCGAGCGCCGCCGACACCTCGCTCGCACCAAGTGACCTCATTGCGGCGACCGCCGCCTCAACGACGCCCGCCATGAGGCCCCGCCAGCCGGCATGCGCTACGCCGAAAATCCCCTCGGGGCTCGCCAGGGCGACGGGTGCACAGTCAGCGGTCAGTACTACGAGAGCGGCCCCGGCACAGGCGCTGACTGCTGCGTCCGCCTCTTCGCCCCTGCAATCGCCCGGTTGCTCCACCACCACCACTCGATTGCCATGTACTTGGCGGAGCCAAGTCCAGGGCGCGTCGGCGAGCGGGCGCTGGGCCGCGAGAGCGCGGGGCTCCCGCGGGTCGGCAAAGTCGCCTGCGCGGCGGCTCCCGGCACGCATCTCCGAGGCCCCGGGCAACGCGACTACCCACGTGCCACGAGGCGGCGTGGGCCGGTTGGGGCCCGCTGAGGAGCTACTTGAGGAACGGGGGGACGTCGAAATCGTCCTCGTCCCCAAAGCTGAGGCCAGCCGCCGCCATCTGGGCTTCGGCGTCCACCAGGCCGAGCGCCCTGCGCGGGGCCTGCGCGGAACGGTCCTCGAACTGAGCCTTCCCTGGCGGGCCGTCAACGGGGTCGAAGCCCGCGGCGATAACCGTTACGCGTACCTCGTCGCCCATACCCTCGTCGATGACCTGGCCGAAGATGATATTGGCGTCCGGGTGGGCCGCCGCGTGGATTATCTCGGCAGCCTCATTAACCTCGAATAGCCCGAGGTCGGGCCCGCCGGCAATGTTCAGCAGGATGCCTCGTGCCCCTTCGATGGACGCTTCGAGCAGCGGCGAAGTCACCGCCATCCTGGCTGCGGCCGTTGCTCGCCCGTCACCTGATGCCGAGCCGATACCCATGATCGCAGTACCTGCGTTGGTCATGACCATCTTGACATCGGCGAAATCGGTGTTTATCAGGCCAGGCGTCGTGATGAGCTCGGTGATGCCCTGCACACCGTGGAGCAGGACCTCGTCCGCCATCTTGAACGCCCCGACCATGGTTGTCTTGGCGTTGGACACGACGATCAGGCGGTCGTTCGGTATGACGATCAAGGTGTCCACTTTTTCCTTGAGGCGCTGGATGCCCATGTCTGCTTGCATCGCGCGCTTGCGCCCTTCGAAAGCGAAGGGCCGTGTGACCACGCCGATGGTCAGTGCGCCCACGGATTTTGCGACTTCGGCGACAACCGGCGCACCGCCGGTGCCGGTCCCGCCGCCCTTGCCGGCAGTGATGAAGACCATGTCCGCGCCTTTGAGGACCTCTTCGATCTCGTCACGGTGCTCCTCGGCTGCAAGGCGACCGATCTCGGGGTCGCTGCCTGCGCCCAGACCTCTGGTCAGTTGCCGGCCTATGTCGAGCTTGACGTCAGCGTCGCTCATGAGCAACGCCTGCGCGTCGGTGTTGATCGCGATGAACTCGACGCCTTTCAGCCCGGCGTCGATCATCCTGTTGACGGCGTTGACGCCGCCACCGCCGATGCCCACGACCTTGATGACCGCTATGTAGTTCTGCGCTGTGCCAGCCATCGCACCTTTCCTCAACGGCTCTTCGGTCTTGACGGCTCGCTCGGCATAAAAACCTCTCCCGCGGCCTTGTGCCTAATACGACCCTGGACCTAAACTAAAGGGTTAGAGTTGCTCAAGCTCTACGTACAGTTGAACAACGTTAGCTCTCGTGTCACTTGTTGATCAAGTGGCGGGTCAGTTGTTGCCTGAATTCGGCAGCGGTGTGAGCGCGGGCCGCTCGGGCACCGTGAGATCGACCTGGGAGTACCCGGCGAGGCCGACCCGGCTTGCGAGTTCTTGCAGGACGGCCAATTTCGTCGCCAAGCCCGACGCGTCCCGGAGTAACACCAGCGCCGGGCCTGCGCCGACGTGCGCAACTAGGCCTTTTTGAGCGGAGTAAGCCAACTGCACCCTGCGCTTAGCCAGCGCGGGTGGGGTGGCCCCAGCCGCCGCCAATAGCTCCTCCAACGCGGGCTGGGCCAGGCTGCGCCCCGGCGAAACATCCGAACCCGGCTGTGCACCTTGTGCGCCCAGTACCACCGGTAGTGACGGGGGCGCTTCATGTGGCGGCACCACCTCGAGCACGCGCCCAGTGACATCGACGGCCTCGACGGCCCCTCCCGAGACGATCAGAGCCACCGGGGAGCGCTCTTTAACGGTTATGACGACCGTCCACGGCCAGTGCCTGGTGAAGGTGGCTGTGGCCACCCAGGGGAGAGCTTCAACAGCCCTCTGGGCACGCTCCGGTCCCGCATCGATCATGAG
>DATKHZ010000596.1:0-3618 GCA_035509995.1 Acidimicrobiales bacterium
CGCTAACCTCCTCGGTCAAGCTAGACAGGCAAACCATGAGCACAGAGACGAGCCAGGCGAGAGAAAATCCCGCCCAACAAACTCCCGAGGGTGGCTACAGCCACCGCCAGATACTGGTGATCATGTCCGGCCTGATGCTGGGCATGTTCCTTGCGGCGCTCGACCAGACGATCGTGACCACAGCGCTGACCCGCATCAGCGAAGACTTCCACCATCTCAACCTCTACAGCTGGGTCGTCACCTCTTACCTGCTCACCTCCACAGTGACGACCCCCCTCTACGGGAAGATCTCGGACCAGTTCGGGCGAAAGAAGATATTCCAGTTCGCCATCGTGCTTTTCCTTATCGGCAGCGCCCTTTCCGGCCTCTCGGGCAGCATGCTCCAGCTGATCATCTTCAGAGGAGTGCAGGGACTCGGGGCAGGGGGGTTGTTCTCGCTCGCCCTATCAATAGTCGGCGACGTAATACCTCCGCGAGACCGGGGCCGTTACCAGGGTTACTTCGGTGCTGTGTTCGGGGTTTCAAGCATCGTCGGCCCGCTGACCGGCGGTTTCCTGGTCGACGAGGCGTCCTGGCGCTGGGTCTTCTATGTGAACCTGCCTATAGGCGTGATTGCCCTCGTGGTCATAAACCGCGTCCTTCGTTCTGACGATCGCCGCCGATCGGCCCGCATCGACGTCGGCGGCGCACTTCTTTCGGTTGGCGGCGTGGCGTTGGTACTCGTTGCTGTACAGAGCGCGGGGCAAGCAGCCAAGTTGACGACGACCGCCGAAGTGCTTGGCCCAATAGGCCTCGCTCTCGTCGTGGCTTTTGTGTGGTGGGAGAGCCGGGCGTCCGAACCTATCGTCCCATTGCGGCTTTTCCGCAACAACGTCTTCTCTGTTTCTTCCGTGCTGTCGTTGATAACGGGTGCGGTCATGTTCGGGGCGATCATCTTCCTGCCCCAGTACCTCCAGATCGTCCGCCACATAAGCCCGACGATGTCGGGCCTGCGCCTCATCGCGTTGCTGGCGGGGCTCCTTTTCACCTCAATTGGTTCTGGCAGGCTTGTGTCCAAGTGGGGCCGCTACAAGGGCTTCGTAGTCGCCGGCACCGGCATTATGGCAGTGGGCATGTACCTGATGTCCCTGATCGAAGTCACGACGAGCTCGCTGGTCCTGTACTCGATGATGTTCATAGTCGGTGCCGGGCTCGGTCTGTTCATGCAGACACTTGTGCTGGCGACCCAGAACTCGATAGCCATGCAGGACATGGGAGTGGGCACCTCGGCGATCACTTTCTTCCGGACCCTGGGTGGCGCGATCGGGGCGGCGGTTCTCGGCGCTGTGCTGATAGACCAAGAGAAGGTGCACCTTGCGGCCGATGTGGCCAAGTACGGCAAGTTGCTCGGGCCGGCCCACAGTTTCACCTCCGGCATGGACGACGCCTTCTTGTGGTCAGTACCCGTCGCGGTAGCGGCTTTCTTGTTGTCGTTCCTGCTGAAGGAGCTGAAGTTGCGCACATCGTTGGGCAACCAGGCCCCCGCCGCTCGCGGCTAGCTCAGGGCGGCCCTAAACTTGCGGCCCGACTCCCTCCTTGATGGCCGGGCCCTCCACATCGAACACGATGAGCCTCCCCCGGAAACTTTGCTCGCAGAGGCCCGCCCGCACCCGGCGAGGAACCGCACCTTGTGGTGGGAGCTGCTTGCGATTTTCGCCATCTCGCTGGTGCTCAGCATCGCCTTGTTCCACAGAGCGTGGGTGTGGCCGTTCAGCACACTGATAGGCAGCGCAGGCGATTCCGACGAGTACACGTGGTTCCTTGCCTGGCTGCCGTTCGCAATCGGCCACGGGATGGACCCGCTCGTCAGCAACTACGTCAACTACCCCGGCGGCGTCAACCTCATGTGGAACACATCGGTCCTCCTGCCGAGCTTTTTAATGGCACCGGTAACTGAGATATTCGGTGCCGCGTTTTCCTACAACGCGCTCGTCACCCTCGCACCGGCGCTCAACGCAACGTTCGGCTATATGGCGTTCCGCCGGTGGACCGGCCGGCTTCCAGCGCTCTGCGGGGCTTTGGTGTTCGGGTTTTCGCCCTACATCGTCACCCAGTCTGTAGGCCATCTCGCCCAGACACTGATCCTGAGCGCACCCTTGATGCTCATCGTGCTCGACCGCCTCGTGGTGGTCCAGTCCAAAAACCCCTGGGTTGACGGGCTTCTCCTCGGGCTCCTCGCCTGGGGGCAGCTCCTAACGGGAGAAGAGGTCCTCGCCATCGAGGTAGCTACCGCGGCTATTGCGCTGGTGGTGCTGTACGCGATTGCCCGCCGGGACGCAAGGTCCCATTTCGATTACGCGCTCCGGGGGGGCTTAACGGCTGCCGGGGTGTTCGCGGTGCTGTCGGCCCCGTTCCTTGCGGTCCAGTACTTCGGTCCCTACAAGGTGCAAGACGTCCACCCGCGCAACGTGTACGTAAGCGACCTATTGAACTTTTTCGTCCCGACCCACATCACCCAGTTGGCCCCGGCGGCGGCGCTGCGCGTGAGCTCACATTTCACGGGGAACGGCTCCGAGCAGGGTGCCTACATAGGTATCCCCCTCGTGCTGTTCATCATCCTGACCGTCGTCCTGGCTCGGCACCGCGCCGTTACCTGGGCGGCGCTGGCGCTAACGGCCTCCGCGGCCGTCCTTTCGATAGGCCCGACTCTGCACGTCGCCGGCCACGTCAGCCATGTCTACCTCCCCGAGTACGTGCTCAAGAAGTTACCTGTCTTCCACAACCTTCTCCCCGATCGCTTCGCCTCGATGATGACCCTCGGCGTCGGCCTCCTTGTCGCTCTGGGGCTGGATGAACTGAAGCGCCTACGTGAGCCGGCGATGCTCTCGTGTTGGGCGCTGGCCGGGGTGGGCCTGGTGGCGATCATCCCGACGTTCCATTTCGCCGCCTCGGCGAGCCCGCCCTTGGGGGCGTTCAACACGGGGTTTTCCTGCCCAAAGTCCGCTTCCGCAGGCTCGCCACAGCGTCCCCCGGTTGTCCTGTTGCTCCCGGCAGTGAACGAACTGAACCTGCGCTGGGAGGCGGAATCCGGCTTCTGCTTCGTGATGCCCACCTCGACGGGTATGACCGGGACGAACCGCCGCAGCCACCAGATCCAGGGGGCGCTGTTCAAGGCAGGTAGCCCGTCCATGCCTATCCCGCCCCGTACTGCGGCCGCGCGCCAGCAGGCGGCCCAAGAAATCCAAGCGCTCGGCATCGACGAAATAGTGGTAAGCCCGCAGTCTCCCGCCCAACCGCTCAGGACCATGAAGGACCAATCTCAGCTGGTGGCGTGGGTCGAGTGGCTCCTCGGCCAGGTCCCTCGGCAAAGCCGTGACGACTCCATCAGCTACGTGTGGGCCAACCTTCCCCCTGCCGGCGCCATCGCCTCCGGGAAGCTCGCCACGATCCCTGGCGAGCTGCCGCAGGAATAAGAGGCTGTGCCGGGGGAATACGAATAAGAGGCCGTGCGGAGGGATAGAGGCCGTGCCGGGGGAATAGAGGGATAACGGATGAATAACGGTCACACCACGCGATGGGCGGGGCCCGCCCGGGAGGATGGAAACTGGGTAGTCCGTCCGGTGACGTCGATAGGGATTG
>DATKHZ010000597.1:0-5571 GCA_035509995.1 Acidimicrobiales bacterium
GCACATCGGAGGTCGTCGAGGACCGCGTCCCGCCGGCCGGTCCAGCCAACGGTGCACGGCGCGGCGATGGGCACTCGACCAGGGCCCGTCCGGCAGCGATTGCCGCTGCCGCCGCCCCGGGCGATGGCGCGGCGAGTACAAGCAGCTAGTGCCACGACAGGCAACGTTCGCCCCGTTGCCAAGGCTGACTTTCGTCCTCCTACCATGGTTATCCTCGAGGGCAACGGGGCGAACGTTCCTGGAGGCAGCACTAAGTGCCCGCGGCGGGCACTCGTTCTGCTACCTTGTGCCTTCGGGCCCATTTTGGCCGGTAGCCTATCGGGGCAGTGTTCACGCGCTGTGGAGCGGGACCGCCGTGTGGGACCAGAGAGGTAACGGATGCCGAAGCAAAAAACAGACAGGGGCGCGGCTAAGCGCTTCAAGGTGACCGGGACTGGCAAGTTGCGGCGTCGTCAGGCCAACCGTTCTCACCTGCTCGAAAAGAAGTCGTCGAGCCGCGTCCGCCGGCTCGGTCGCCCGGCTGATGTTGCCCCCGCTGACGTCCGGGCGGTCAAGCGCCTTCTCGGCATCTAGTGGCTCCAGCGGCTGAAAGGAGAAACCGATGGCCCGTGTAAAGCGCGCTGTACACGCCAAGAAGCACCACCGCGCGGTCTTGGAGCTCGCGCAGGGTTATTACGGCAACAAGAGCCGCAGTTATCGGGCGGCCCACGAGCAGGTGATGCATTCCCTGCAGTACGCGTTCCGCGACCGGCGCGCCCGCAAAGGGGAGTTCCGGCGCCTTTGGGTGCAGAGGATCAACGCAGGCTGCAGGGCCAATGGTTTCAGCTACAGCCGGTTTATCGCCGGCCTGAGCGCGGCTGGAGTAGAAGTAGACCGCAAAATGCTTGCTGACCTGGCAGTGCGCGATGAGGCCGCCTTCGCTCAGCTGGTCCAGGTAGCCCGCGCAGCGCTCGGCCTAGCGGCTGGCGCACCTTCTGGCGCGACGGCGGAAAAGGTCGCCGCAGAGGCGTAGGTGGACCGCCTGCGGCCTCGCCTCCCGGGCGGGTACTGAGGCGCTGTGAGCGGGCTTTCATACCGGCACCAGCGAGTTCAAAGGTTGCGGCGCCTCTTGGGGCGCCGCGATGCGCGTAAGGACGAGGCGCGGTTCGTTATCGAGGGCGTCAACCTGCTGGAGGAGGCACTTGTCACCCGGGCCGGCATCGAGGCCGTCTATTTGGACGGGGGCTGGGCGGAAGCGCCGGGGAGCCACGACCGGCTCAGTGGGTTGCTCGAGCGCTGTACCGAGCTCGAGGTGCCGGTGTTCGAGCTCGAGCCTGGGGTGCTCGCGCGTGTGGCGGGCACCGTAACACCCCAACCGGTCATTGCCGTCGTCGTGACGCCTCACTTCGAACTGATGGGGCTCAAGGCCATGAGCCCGCAACTGGTCGTCGTGTGCGTGGACGTGCGGGACCCCGGCAACGCCGGAACGGTGGCGCGGTCGGCCTGGGCGGCGGGCGCGGACGCCGTTGTGTGCTGCGAGGGCACCGTTGACCTCTGGAACCCCAAAGCCGTGCGCTCATCGGCGGGCGCGGTGTTCCACATGCCGATCGTTGCTGCGGGCCCCGCCGCCGAGGTCCTTGGCGAGATCGGCGGGTGGGGGCTCAGAAGGCTAGGGACTGTCTCCGAAGGGGGCGTCGATTATGCAGTGGAGGATCTAACGTCCAGGGTCGCTTTTGTTTTTGGCAATGAGGCCGCCGGCTTGCCCCTCGCAGAACTGCGCACGCAGTTGGACAGCCTCGTAAGCATCCCCATGGCCCGAGGAGCGGAGTCGCTCAACGTAGGCATGGCAGCCGCCGTTTTATGTTTCGAGGTTGCCCGCCAGCGCCGCTTTGGAGCCCCGGCGAGCTCTGGCCAGTTCGTGGCGCTCCGGCTGGGCCGGGGCGCGGCAGAATGAGCCGGGGCGCGGCAGAATGAACGGCATGTCATCGGATGGGAGCGCCTCGCTAGGCGAGCTAATTGCGGCGGTGAGCCACGAGCTTCGCCAACCGCTGGCATCGATCAGAGGCCTTACCGAGATGATGCTCGGGCACTGGTCGGATTTCTCCGACGACGACAAGGTCCGGATGTTGCAAGGGGTCCTCCACGACGCCGAAAGGGTGGGCCGCATGATAGACGAACTGCTCGACGTGAGCCGTTTGGAGTCAGGCCAGCTGGCATTGCACAGGAGGCACACCGACCTTGCCACGTTGGCGGCGCGAGTGGTCAACAACCTCAAGCTTTCTTACCCGGACTTGGAAGCGACGGTCGACATCGGCCCGCAGCTCCCGACGATAATTGCTGACCCCTTCAAGCTGGAACAAGTATTCGCAAATATAGTTGAAAATGCTTGCAAGTACGGCTCGCCTGTAGGCATCCACATAGCGGCGTCACATAATCCCGCGCCTGGCGGCGCCGAGGTCGAGATATCGGTGTCCGACAAAGGCGAAGGGATAACGGCTGGGGACCTGCCTCACGTCACCGAAAAGTTTTACAGGGGAGCCGAGGGCAAATCCAGCGGGCTCGGCCTCGGGCTTTGGATCAGCAAGGAGATCGTCGAAGCACACGGAGGGGAGCTGGTCGCCACCTCCCTCGTCGGCACGGGGACAACGGTGAGCTTCACAATTCCGCTCCACGAAGACGCGAGAACTGGCAAGCTAGCCGGGACATGAACGACGTCGAGCCTGCTTTGGAGAGAGGTCGCGCCCTCATCCTGGGAGCCCCCTCGCTGGAGGCCTTGCGCTCCGTCGAGGCGGAGGCATTTGGGAAAAGGAGCGAGCTGGCGGCCATAACTGCGACGCTGCGGGACCGCACGCCTGATGAAAGGCGGCAGTTGGGCAAAGCCCTCCAGGATGCCCGGGAGGAGCTCGACCGGATTTACTCCGAACGCCGAGCTGACCTCGAAGCGGGTCTCGCCCGGGAACGGGCCGCGTCGGAGAGGCTGGACCTGAGCGAGGCTGCGGGCCTCTTTTCCCCAGGCGGTGGGCCTCTGGTGGACGCGGTGGCCCAGCCGGTGCCAAGGGGCCATCTCCACCTGGTGACCCAGGTGCGCGAAGAGCTCGAGGACATATTCGTCTCGATGGGCTTCGAGGTCGCGGAAGGCCCCGAGGTCGAAGACGATTGGCACAATTTCGAAGCTCTCAACATGCCGCCGCACCACCCGGCGAGAGGCATGTTCGACACCTTTTACCTGAAAGCGGGCCCACCTCAAAGCCTTCTATTGCGGACGCACACCTCTCCGGTCCAGGTACGCCTTATGGAGTCTCGTCAGCCTCCTATTTACGCCATTGCCCCCGGGCGGTGCTTTCGCCGGGACACGCCTGATGCGACCCACTTGCCAGTTTTCCACCAGCTGGAGGCGCTGGTCGTCGACGAGGGGATCTCCATGAGCCACCTGGCGGGCGCGCTTGACGCGTTTACGAACGCCTTTTTCGGCACTGGCCGCCACGCGAGGCTGCGGCCCAGTTTCTTCCCATTCACCGAACCCTCAGCAGAGTTCGACGTGACCTGTTGGGTGTGCGACGGCCGCGACGCCAATTGCCGTACGTGCTCTGGATCGGGCTGGGTGGAGCTCGGCGGGTGCGGCATGGTGGACCCCGCTGTTTTCCAAGCCGTCGGGGTAGACCCTGAGCGTTACACGGGCTTTGCCTGGGGTTTCGGGATCGACAGGCTTGCCATGGCGCGCACGGGCCTCGCAGATATGCGCGACCTGCTGGACAACGACCTTCGTTTCAGTAGCCAATTCTGAGGCTTAAATGCGCGCACCACTCTCCTGGCTACGTGATTTCACGCCCGTCGAGGGCACCCCGGCGGATATCGCGCGCACCCTTTCGTTCCTTGGCTTAGTGGTGGAGGGGACCGAGGTCGTAGGCGCCCCGCTGCCGGGCATCGTTGTGGCGCGGGTGCTGGCAACGCGTCCCCACCCGGCTGCGGACCGGATCCAGCTGGTCGACGTCGACCTCGGCGACGGCGAAGCGCTGCAGATTTGCTGCGGGGCGTTCAACATGAAGCCAGGCGACCTCGTCCCGCTGGCGACGATCGGCGCCGTCATGCCGAACGGCCTCCCGATCGGGCGGCGCAAGCTGCGTGGAGAATGGTCCAACGGGATGCTTTGCTCGGCGCCGGAGCTCGGCCTCGGTCCCGAAGGGCCGGAGCCCGCCATTTACAAATTGCCTCCCGGGTCGAGCTCGCCGGGCGACCCCGTTGCCGAAGCCCTCGGGTTGGGCCCTGATGTCGTTTTCGATCTCGAGATAAGCCCAAACCGGTCGGACTGTTTTTCGATGGCAGGGGTGGCTCGCGACCTGGCCGCCGCCCTGCGCCTACCGTTTAGCATCCCGGTCCCACCGTACGTGGTTGCTGACGGTGTCCCGCCCGCCAGTGTCGCGATAGACGAGGCTGCGACGGAGCTTTGCGGGCGCTTCACCGGTACCGTCATAGAGGGTGTCGATGGGGTGGAGGTGCCCTCCTTTGTGGGACGCCGGCTCACCTTGGCAGGTATGCGCTCCATAAACCCTGTAGTCGATGTCTCCAATTACGTGATGCTCGAGCTCGGCCAACCCAACCATCCCTACGACATCGAGCACCTTGGCGGACGCGGCCTAGTTGTACGCCGTGCTGGCGCTGGCGAGACGATCGTCACCCTCGACGGCACGCCGCGGGCCCTCTCGCCCGAGGATTGCGTTATCGCCGACGGGGAGGGCGTCGCCGTCGGGATCGCCGGGATAATGGGCGGCGCCACGGCCGAGATCTCGCCTGGGACGACGACCGTGTTGCTGGAGGCTGCAAACTTCAACCCGCAAGCCATTGCGGCAACTGGCAAACGGCTAGGTCTGTTGTCCGAAGCCCGCACCCGTTTCGAGCGTGGGGTGGACCCGGAGATCGCTGGCGTGGCGATCGACCGTTTCGTCGAATTGTTAGGGCCGGGCGCCCGGCGCGGCGGGACAACCGACGTCCGCCCGGTCGTCCCGGAAAAGGTGAAAATATTCCTTCGCACCGAACGGGCCAACCTGGTGCTCGGGACTTCGCTCAGCCCAGACGAACCGGCGGAGCTTTTGAGCCGGCTCGGCTTCGAAGCGGTGGCAAACGGGCCGTCGACTTACGAGGTCAACGTGCCGACCTGGCGCCCCGACTGCAAGCGTGAAGTCGACCTGATCGAAGAAATCGCCCGCATATACGGCTACGAAAACATTGCCCGGTCGCTCCCACGCCGGCCGATTGCGGCCGCCGGGCTGACCGATTATCAAAAAGGGCGCCGGCGGGTACGCGAACTGCTGGCAGGCGCAGGGGCGAACGAGGCCTGGACAAGTAGTTTCCTTTCTGGTGCGGACCTTGCCCGCGCCGGCCTGAGCTCGTCCGAGGCTCTCGCGCTCGAGAACCCTCTCGACCAGGCCCAGGGGTTGCTCCGCACGTCCTTGCTCTCCGGCCTGTTGAACGCGGCCCGGTTCAACACCGAGCGCCAAGCCGGCGCCCTTTTTGATAATCGGTCAGCCCGGCGGCCGCAATCGGCCGGCGTGGGAGCGACCGGGCAATGTTTTCGTAGCCGTATATGCGGGCGAT
>DATKHZ010000598.1:0-3410 GCA_035509995.1 Acidimicrobiales bacterium
GAATTGCTTGTGGTGGGGGAGTTCGTGACCACGGTGGAACGGGAGGCCGCCCTGGCCAAGCTCCAGGCGATGGCCCCGAAGGGATCGGTCCGCTTCCTCGGCACCCCGCCGGACACCGCTCCGGCGCTGCATGCAGCCGACGTGGCGGTCGTGCCCTCGGTGTACGAGGAGCCGTTCGGGCGGACGGTCATCGAGGGCCTAGCGACCGGGCGCCCCGTCATCGCGTCACGCACCGGGGGCATCCCGGAGATCCTCGCCGGCCCTCTCGACAGGTTCCTCTTCGAGAAGGGCGACGCTCGGGCCTTGGCGGACCAGCTTCGCGCCGCCATGGGCTGGCAACAGCGGGAGCCGGAGCTGGCGCCCCTATGCCGGGCCCGGGTGACGGACAACTTCACCCTGAAGAGGATGGTCGACGGGGTGGAGACAAACCTCGTACGGGCCGTCGGCTAGCTCGGCTGGGAGCTGTCAGAAAGAGGGAAATGTACCAAACTTGGCCGGTTGAGACTTTAGGGTGGTGAGACCCTGATGGGCTGTCTTGTAGGCTGCCCGAGTGCCCGACAGCGACCTGGTTACGCTCGACATCGGCGACGAATTTCGCCAGCTCCGTTTCGGCGTGTCTTTCGTCCCACGAAAGCTGCGGGTAGCGAGCTTGGTCCGCCCGTCTTTACGGCCGACGAAGACCGCAGCCTCCAGCGGCCGTCACCACGTTGCTCGAATATTGCCCCCGCATGGGCGCTTCCTCCAAGTTGCCCAAAAAGTTGCCCGAGACGATGGTACACAATGGAGGTAAGGGGTCAACTAGCAGGTCAAAGGGAATGAGCCCTCGTAGCTCAGGGGATAGAGCGTCGGTTTCCTAAACCGTGCGTCGTAGGTTCGAGTCCTACCGGGGGCACTACCGGGGGCACTTTATAGCCCCACCGAACTCGGCTGGTCACAGCCCGAGGGAGGTGGCCGGGTGCTTGCGGAGATCATGAAGATGGAACAGCGTTATGACGTAGTGCTAACGGTTATCAGGGACGGCTTCTCGGTCCGGGAGGTCGCCGACAAGTTCGCCGTGAGCCGCGAGAGCGTGCACCTGGCTCGCCCGTTACGAGTAGGGCCACCGCTAGCAGGGTACTCCGCCTCTCAATCTTCGCTCACCGCCCAGTCGGCGGAGCTGTAGAACCTGGAGGCTTCGCGTTCCGTACGGGCGCGCACATGGCTCACTTCCTCTGCGGTGAGCCGCGTTTTCCATAGTCGTGCCATCTTGGCGCTGTTCCGAGTCACCACCTTGCAGTCCTTCGGAGGCACTTCTATTGGATTATTGCTGGAGGTTGTGGTCGCGATAAACTGTCGGGTGGCAGTCCCGAATTCCAGCCCACAAGACTGGTAGAGCTTAGGGAACACACCCATTGGGTCCGACGCTAGATCCTCATGACGAATGACGCACCAGTCCGGGAACAAGTCCCTATACTCTTGGACGCGTTGATAAATTACCTTCCAAAGTAAAATGGCCTGATCAATCAGCGCGGGGGGTTTGGTGGCGTACTCCTCGATGCTCTCCGCGTAGAGCCCGGCGCAGTCCTTCATGAAGAGCGGTTGTTCGAGCCAATTGCTGAAGTCGAATGCCCAGCCTAGTCGCACCACGCTGCTGGCGAATGCGGCCGGATGACGGACGCATATTATGATATGACAGTGGTATCGATCGTGGATCCACGGCGCAGAAAAGACACCTATTGGGTCTTTACACAAAACTCGCCGATGGCACCGGCGTGCTTTCACGGTGCTTACGAGTTGTCGTCCGAACTCGCTCACCTGGTCCCATTGGCTTGCTTGTAGCACCTGGACGATCGGGTACCGCAGGTCAAAAACGAAGTCTAGGTCTTCGACGAACTCACTCTCGTTGTCGGCGCTGATGTACTGGAACCAGTACGGGAATGGGCGTTTGACGCGCCGTGGCCTGTAACTGATGTTGAAGGGCTCATTCACCAGCTCGATATTTCCGCCTCGGGACAGCACCTCAGCTGTCCATGTAGTCCCAGACCGATGGGGCCCGGTGACAAAGATGGGCCATCGAGCACCGGCATCAGATGCGCTTTCGCGGACCATGCCTGGCCTATCGTACTGTCACCGTCGGGCGTTGAAGTGGTTGAGCCTAAAGCGCTAGGGCGAACCAGAAATGTCGGAACCGACCTGGGGGTGGCGTCCCACGGAATGGTGGGTTTTGGGGTGATCCTCGGTACCGTCAGCTGAGAGCGACGAGCTCTGGCACTGACTGGTCCCTGGTCGAACCGCCGGCGTGGCTCGAGCAGGCGGGCTTGACTGCCCCGTCGTCGTCACCACTACAAGATGGGGCCGCAATGCTCGGAAAGGTGCGGCTTCCTGAGCAGACGGTCGGGAGCAACTGCGTTCCCCCCGGCACGGTCGGGGTGATCGGTTCCGGGACCCTCATCAACTACGGCGCCGTGCTCGTTGACTACACCGACGGCGAACTCTTCCTCGGCCAACGCTTGCAGGCTCAGTCGGCAACGTAAGAACGTCCCCTTTCGAGTACCGTCCCACCTTCGACTTAAATAGCGTCCTATCATCGTTGTAATTGAGCCATGAACCGCTGCTTGCCATTGTTTATAATCCTCGGTCGAGGCCTTGGGCAGAGGTTGTGGACGCCGCGTCCGGCTTGTGCCGGATCCTGTGGGTCGTGGACTCGAGCAAACCAGGTGTCGGTGTCGTGGCCAACGTGCTGCGGAGGTTCGGGAAGGTTGTCGACGCGGCCGGCTGCACTGACCAGGAGCTGGTCCAGATCGTGTACGCCGAACGTCCAGACGGGATCACTTCCTATACCGACGAGGACTTGCACCGCCATTCCTGGATGGCGGCCGCACTGGAGCTACCCAGCCCCACGGTACGGTCCGCCGCGCTGCTCACCGACAAGTTGCTACAACGCGAGGCGCTCGCAGCTGCAGGAGTGCCCCAACCGCGGTTCTCAGAGGTCCGCGAGCCTGCAGACCGGGACGAGGTTGAGCGGCTCTGCGGGATCTTGAGCTTCCCTATGATCCTGAAGCCACGGGACGGCAGCGCCAGCCGAGGCGTCCGCTCGGTCGCCGACGCGGACGAGCTCAGCCGCCTGCTGGATGAGGTGGAACGACCTGTACGGATGATCCTCGAGGAGCGGATGGAGGACCCACCTTCCACGGGTGCACGGGGCGCTCACTGGTCGTCCCTAGTCTCGATAGACAGCATCGTTAGTCAGGACGTCGTCAGCCATTATGGGGTCAACGGGTATTTCCCTCCCGCACCACCGTTCCGTCTCACGGGCGGTTACTTCCCGGCGGACGCGGCTCCCTCCGACATCGCCGAAATGCTCGAGATGGCAACCGCGGGCCTCAAGGTGCTGGGCTCGGGCTTCGGCTGTTACCGGACGGAGATCAAGG
>DATKHZ010000599.1:0-7592 GCA_035509995.1 Acidimicrobiales bacterium
GCGCCCGCTGCCGACGGACCTCGCCTCGGCGAGGTTCGCAAGCGAACCGGTGGACAGGTTGTCCACGACGTCGACGGTGTGGCCCTCCGCGAGAAGCCGGTCGACCAGAGTGGAACCGATGAACCCGGCCCCGCCGGTCACAAGTGCCCTGTAGCCAGCGGTCATCAGCGGTCGGCTACTTAGCCTTGGTCGTAGTTGTCTTCGGCACGCTCGTCGTGGGAGCGCTCGACTTGGGAACGCTCGTCGTCGTTCCGGTCGGCACCGAGCTGTTGGTGCTCGCCGCCGTCGTAGTGGTCTTGCCGGCCGGCACGGCGGTCGTGGGCAGCGCAGGTGCCGCTGTCGTGGTGGTGCCACCGGTGCTCACCTGGCCGTTCAGCTTGCTGATGATCGCAGTAGACGGCTGGGGGATGACGGGCGTACTGCCTTTCTTTGGCGCAGGCAGGAAGGCGATAGTCACCAGCTGGTCGTTCTCCAGTAGGACGCCCGAGTCGCAGTCAGGGTTGCAGGTGTCCTCCAGGCCATTGGCGTTAGGGACACCGGCCGAACTAGGCACACCTTTGGCGTTCTGCAGTACCCCGTTCTGTGGGAGCTCGGCAGGTGACGCCCAGGTCATGACGTAGACATGGCCCGCCTTGCCCTCACAGGTGTCGCCGTCCTGCCAAAGGCGCCCGCCCGGGGTCTCGAGTGCGCCGGCGTTGAGCGTCATGCCGATCGAGCTGGCGAACTTGCCCAAGGTGGCGTTGCGCCCGGCGGCCGCTTTGACGGTCGGGCTTACAGAGATGACCCCCGCTTTGGTGGTGATGCCGTAGGGGTCTTTTGTGGTCTTGATCGGGGGAAGGATCTTGCCGCACTCGTCGATCGTGTAGCCCTCGAACCACGGCGGCTTCTGGTGCACCGTGGGCGCAGTGTTGCCCTGCTTGTTGATCGCTGCGCTCCGGTACTCGCGGCTGTTGTAGACGCCGAGCACTCCGAGGACCAGGAGCACCAGGACGCCGAAGTAGTAGCCCCACGCAGGCCGCTTGGCATACGCCCGTCCGCCGCCTAGGCCGGCGGCGCGAGCTACTTTCTTAGAAGAAGAGGCTTTGCCCATAACGACCTGACAGGTTACCCGTCAGCGCGCCTTGCCGCGGGCCGCCCACCATCCCGGCCCTCCGGCGGCCCACCGTGGGTGTGCCCGGCCAGGGCCCGGCGAGCAGCGGTCAGGCCGAACCTGACCGCCAGGCCGGCCAGGACCAACGGCAAAAGCCAGCGACGTGTGCCTGAGGAGGTGCGGCGGGCAAAGCGCCACATCGAGACATGGTGGGCGAACAGCATCCGGTAGGGAGTGCGATCGGCCGACACCCCCTGGACGTGGGTGACCTCGGCGGCCGGCTCGTACGCAACCGACCATCCGGCTCTCGCGAGGCGCCAGCAGAGATCGACGTCCTCCATGTACATGAAGTAGGCGCGGTCAAAGCCTCCCACGGCGTCCCAAGCTTCGCGGCGGGCGAGAAAGCATGCGCCAGAGACCCAATCCACCTCGCGAGCCTTGGCGTGGTCCCAATCGTCCATCCTGTAGCGGCGGGAAAACGGGTTCCCGGCCCAGAACTGGCCCAGGATCCCGTGCCCGAACGCCTCGAAAAGGTCTGGGAAGCGCCGCGCCGAGGGGTAGAGAACGCCGTCGGAACCATGGATGCGTGGGCCGACCAGAGCCACGTCGGGCCGCCCCTCGAGGAAGCTGCGCAACCTCGTGACCGAGCCCGGGCTCACCACCACATCGGCGTTGGATATGAGGATGTACGTACTGTCAACCACCGCGGCGCCGATGTTGGCGGCCGTGCCATAACCGAGGTTGGCGCCCGTGGGCACCCACTTGGCTTCGGGGTGGCGCTCCAGCAGCGCCATCTCGGAGCCGTCCGTGCTCCCGTTGTCCGCCACGACTACGAGCGCCACCCCCTCAGCAAGAAGGCTCCCTACGCACGACAGCAGGTACTCCCTGGCGTTGTAGTTGACGACGACGCCGGCTACCGCCTCTTTCGATGTGTCTTCGTTCACAGTCTCGGCCCGCTCACGGCATCGTAAGCAGGTACTTGACCGTGCGCTCCAGCGGCTCGTGATAATCGGGAAGGAGAGGGACGCCGAGCAACCGCAGTGCGGCATTGTCGAGGACCGAATTAGCCGGCCTCGGCGCCGGTCTCGGAGGGTCGAGGTCGGCGGTCTTGATGGGCTCGACCCGTTCCGGGCCCTGACCTGCCGCCGCAAGGACATCGCGCGCGAAGCCGTACCACGACGTCGGGCCTTGGTTTGTCACATGGAAAATACCTGGCATGCGCGAAATGGCCAACTGGACGAGCATCCCAGCGAGCTCGTCGGCAAAAGTCGGGCAACCACGCTGGTCGTCGACAAACCGCAATGGGCCTGGCGCAGCGGCGAGGCGCAGGACTGTCTTGACCATATTGGAGCCGTAGCGGCCGCATACCCAAGATGCTCGGACCACGGCCGCCCCCGGCAGCAAGGAGAGAACCTCCCGTTCCCCGCCCAATTTGGAACGACCATAGGTGGACAAAGGGTTAGTCGGGCTCCATTCGAGGTACGGAGACGGTGACGTGCCGTCGAAAACATAATCGGTAGAAATGTGCACCAGGTGGGCGCCAACCAGGCGCGCCCCCTCGGCCAAGTTGCGCGGCCCGACCGCGTTGGCTGCAAAGGCTTTGTCCGGTTGGCTCTCGCAAGCGTCCACTGCGGTAAAGGCGGCCGCATTTATCATCACCTCCGGCACCCACTCCCCCGCCACCTGGAGGACGCGCTCGCGGCTCGAGATGTCGAGTTCCGAGCTGCCGAGAGCGAGGCATTCATGGTGTGCCGATGCGCCAAGCAGTTCGACGACCTCGCGTCCGACTTGGCCGGCGGCCCCCGTGACAAGCACTCTCACTTGAGCGGCTCCCACCAGCAGCGGTTGTCCCTGTACCACGCAAAGGTCCGGCGAAGCGCCTCATCGAGGTCATTATCCGGCTTCCAACCAAGCGCTCGGACCTTGGCCGAACTGATCGAGTAGCGGCGGTCGTGCCCCAACCGGTCGGTGACATAGGTGACGCGTTCTGGCCCGGCGTCGGCCAGTGCCAATAATTTGTCGGTCAACACCCTGTTCGTTAGCTCGTTACCCGCTCCGATGTTGTAGATCTCCCCCGGCTCCCCAGAACGGAGCACGGCGTCGATCGCTGCGCAATTGTCCTCCACAAATAGCCAGTCCCTCTGGTTGAGGCCGTCGCCGTAGAGCGGGACGTTCTTGCCATCGAGCAAGTTCGTTATGAAAAGGGGTATTACTTTCTCAGGGAATTGCCACGGCCCGAAGTTGTTCGACGACCGGGTTACGAGGACTGGAAAGCCGTAAGTCGTGTAGTAAGACAGCGCGATCAGGTCCGAGCCTGCCTTTGAGGCAGAATACGGGGAACGCGGCTCCAGCCGGTCGGTCTCATCAGAAGAGCCCTCTTCGACTGACCCGTAGACCTCGTCTGTCGAAATATGGACAACCCGTTCGACGCCTGCGCGCCTGGCGGCATGCAGGACGAGGTTGGTGCCGACGCAGTTTGTCATCGCGAAGCTTTCCGGGCCGGCAATCGAGCGGTCGACGTGGCTCTCCGCTGCGAAATGGACTACGGCATCGTGGCCGGGCATTGCTATGTCGAGGGCAGCCAGGTCGCAAATGTTTTCGTGTACGAAACGGTACCGGCCCGCGTAAGCCTCCTCGACGTCGCGCAAGCTGGCGAGGCTGCCGGCATAGGTGAGGGCGTCGTAAACGGTCACCTCGTCGTCGGTGTTCGACAGTGCCCAGCGTACGTAATTGGAGCCGATGAACCCAGCACCGCCTGTCACCAAAAGCCTCATGGGCCGCGAGGCTAGTAGGGAAAGCCTAGGAAAGGTCCACTAAGCAGTGGTCGCCCAACATCAGCCGCGTCGCCCGAGGCCGGCGCGCGCTCCGCGTCACCTCGACGTTGTAGCCGAGAAGTGAGTCCTCTATGCGGCCCGCATCGAGGACCCGCGTGGAGCCGAGCAGCACCGAATGCTCGATCTCTGAGTTGCGGATAAGGCAGTCCGGCCCGATCGCACTGAACGGCCCGATGAAGCTGTCCACCACTTCCGCCCTCGCCCCGATGATGGCCGGGCCGCGAACATGGCTGCGCACCAGCCGGGCGCCGGCTTCGACGACAACCCGCCCGTCGAGCTGGCATTCCGAGTCGACTTCCCCGTCTATGCGGCGTTCTACCCCTTCCAGGAGAAGCCGGTTCGCCTCCAGCAGCGGAGTGAGCTTGCCGGTGTCGATCCACCAACCGGCCAGCACCTCGGAGACAACCAGGTTCCCGGCGTCTATGAGCCACTGGATGGCGTCAGTGATCTCGAGCTCGCCGCGCCAGGACGGCTTTATGGAGGCCACCGCCTCGTGGATCCGCGTGTCGAAGAGGTAGACGCCCACGAGGGCCAGGTCGGAGGCGGGAACTTCCGGCTTTTCGACCAGGTGCAGGACGTGGCCGCTCGCGTCCAGTTCCGCCACCCCGAAGCGCTGCGGGTCCTCCACGTGCGCCAGCAGGATTTGCGCCGCTGCCAGCAACGGCCCCTCGTCGCCGAGGCGGGGAGCCGTCGCCCGCGAGCGCTGCGCCTCGAAACGGGCGACGAAATCACCGAGATCCTGCTGAAGGAGGTTGTCGCCCAGGTACATGACGAAGTCGTCGTCGCCGAGGAACTCCCGGGCGATCAGCACGGCGTGGGCCAGCCCGAGGGGAGCAACCTGAGGGAGGTAGGTGACCTCCAGGCCCCAGCTCGAACCGTCCCCGACAGCAGCCTTGATCTCCGCTGCGGTGTCTCCGACGATTATGCCGACCTGCTTGATCCCAGCGCCCGCGATCGCTTCCAAGCCGTAGAAAAGGACGGGTTTGTTGGCAACAGGCACCAACTGCTTAGCCCGCGTATGGGTGATCGGGCGCAGGCGCGTCCCGGCGCCTCCAGACAGCACGAGTGCCTTCATTACCTCGAGAGGCTAGGGCGTCAGCGTCCCCACGCGTGGGTTACGTCGCCGGCGGCAACGCTAACGATGCCACCTGCTACGTCCCTCACCACCAGGCGGCCGTCCTCGTCGACTGCGACCGCCGTACCGACGAGGTCAGGCTGGTGGCCAGCAAAGCTGACCGTAACCTTGCGCCCGACGGTGCAGCACGTCTGCCGGTACAGCGCGCTGACGAGGTCCCAATGCCCGTAGAGCCGGTCCAGCACCAGCAACGCGCTCACCAGCAGCTCGTCCCGTTGGACAGGTCGGCCGGCTACGGCGTCGAGACAGGTCGCCGCCGGTGCCCCGGCGCGCTCGAGCGGCTCCGGCGCCCAGGCCACATTGACCCCGGCGCCGATGATCAAAGCTCCGTCAGAGGTTGCTTCGGCCAGGACCCCGGCGACCTTCCGCTCGCCAGCCGTCCGGTCGGCGGGAGTGCCCTTGGCGGCCGGGCCGTTGCCAACAACGAGATCGTTCGGCCACTTGAGCTGGACCGCGACGTTGGCCACATCACTTGCAGCTTCGACCAGGGCCAGTGACACCGCGGCGACAGCTAAATGGCGGCGCGCCACCGGCAGGTCTTCGGCGCTAGGCCGCAGCAGCACCGAGAACAGGAGCGATTTCCCCGGAGGGGACTCCCACCGCCGCTCGAAGCGCCCGCGGCCGGCGCTTTGGTAGTCGGCGACCAGGACGATGCCCTCGGGAGCGCCGGCTGCGGCATCGCCGGCGAGCACGGAATTGGTGGAGGTGGTCTCGGCCAGCTGGACTACCTGGGCGAAGCGGGAACCGGCGAGCCGGGCGAGCTGCTCGTCACCCACCACTGGACCGACCGGCGCTGGACCGACGGGCGCTGGACCGACGGGCGCTGGACCGACGGGCACTGGGCCGACGGGCGCTGGATCGACGGGCACTGGCCCAGCCTGGCAGACTGCCCCAAAGTGTTGGGCGCTCCCATTACAAAGGTCCTGATCGCCAACCGCGGCGAGATCGCCGTCAGGGTCGCGCGCACCTGCCGGGACTTGGGCATCGCCTCGGTGGCGGTGTACTCCGAGGCGGACCGCGGGGCGATGCATGTGACCACCGCCGACGAGGCTTACTTCCTGGGGGGGGCCAGCGCGAAAGAGAGCTACCTTTCGACCGAAAAGCTCATCGACGTCCTGTCGCGCTCGGGTGCTGACGCAGTCCACCCGGGCTACGGGTTCTTGGCTGAGAACGCCGGCTTTGCCCGGGCCGTCATAGGAGCCGGAGCGACCTGGGTGGGGCCGTCCCCCGAGGTGATCGAGTTGATGGGCTCGAAGATAACCAGCCGCGAGGCGGCGGCCAGGGCTGGCGTCCCTCCAGTCCCCGGGACGCACCGTTCGCTGGCCGGGCCGCAGGAGGTCGTGGACTTCGGCGACGCGCACGGCTGGCCCGTGGCCATCAAAGCGGCCTTCGGTGGAGGTGGCCGGGGGATGCGTGTTGTCGGTTCGGCAAGCGTAGCGGCCAGCGCGCTCGAGTCAGCGCAGCGCGAGGCGGAGGCGGCTTTCGGGCGCGCCGAGGTTTACGTCGAACGGTACCTCTCCTGGCCGCGCCACGTGGAGGTCCAGGTCATCGCGGACTCACATGGCAACGTCGTCCACCTGGGCACCCGCGACTGCTCGGTGCAACGGCGCTACCAGAAGCTGGTCGAAGAAGCACCGGCACCAGATCTACCCCCCGCCGTGGCGACGGCGATGTGCGATGGCGCGGTCCGAGTGGTCCGCGCCTGCGGGTACGAGAACGCCGGGACGGTCGAGCTCATCTACCAGGACGGGGAGTTTTACTTCCTGGAAATGAACACCCGGCTGCAAGTCGAGCACCCGGTCACAGAAATGGTGACGGGGCTCGACCTCGTGGGCCTCCAGTTGATCGTCGCAGCCGGTCAACCGTTGCCGTTTTCGCAGGACGATGTCCATTTACGCGGCCATGCGATCGAAGCGCGTGTAAACGCCGAGGACCCTACCGACGGCAAGTTCACCCCCACACCGGGGCCCGTGACCCGCTTTCGGGCCGCTGGCGGCCCCTGGGTGCGCACCGACGCCGGATATGCGGAGGGCGACGACGTCAGCCCCTACTACGACAACCTTCTGGCCAAGGTCGTCGCCTGGGGACCGGACCGGGAGAGTGCCCGGCGCCGGCTCCTGCGTGCGCTCTCCGAAACCGATGTGGCCGGAGTGGCCACGACTATCCCCGCTCACCTGGCCGTTTTGGCGCATCCCGACTTCATCGACGTCAGGCACTCGACCAACTGGCTCAGCGATCGGGTGGACCTCTCAGGCATCGCTCCATCGCCGGACATCGCTCAGGCAACTCAGACCGAGGAACGAAAGGACCTCGAGGTCGAAGTCGGCGGGCGGCGTTTCGCCGTGACTGTGTGGCTACCGGCAACTGCTGAGCCGCGGCCAGTGGCGAAGCCCGCACAGGCCGACCGCGGGGGCTACATCGGGGGCGCGGTTGGCGAGGCGGTAGCCGGCGCCGACCCTGCCGCCAGCGCGGGCCAGATCACGGTGCCGATGCAGGGCACGATCGTGAAGGTCCTTGTCCTAGCGGGCGACGT
>DATKHZ010000600.1:0-4798 GCA_035509995.1 Acidimicrobiales bacterium
GCAGAGCCCCGATTTCCACTCACTGTTCTTGCTTGCGGTCATCATCGGCCCGGTCCTGTTGCTCCTGGGCCTACTGGCTTTCACGGAGTCCGTTTTTGCCCTGGAAGACGTTGTGCTCGCCTGCTTGATGTTGCTCGCTACCCTTCACGCAACGCGGTTCATGCCTTACTTCGTGTTGGCAATGTGCGCCGTCTTGAGCCGGTGGGCACCAATCCGTACCGAGACCATCAGGCCGACGCTCCTCACTCTGCCCGTTTCGGTGCTCGTGTGTGCCGCACTTCTCGTCGGGCCGCACACGCCGGCGGGCGCGCCGGAGCGCGGGGGCTCGATGGGCACTCCCGTAGCGGCCACGTTGTTTTTGAAGCGCCAGACCGGGAGGGTGTTCACCACCTACTGGTTGGGCGACTACATGATCTACGAGAACATCCCGGTCTTCGTCGACGGCAGGACCGACATGTACTTCGGTACTGGGATCCTCGAGACCTATGTTGACGTGGCGAACACGGTCATCGACCCGGACGCGGTCTTCAAGCACTGGGACATCCGCTGGGTCATGTGGGAAAAAGCTACGACGCTCAGCGTCTACCTGTCGGCAGACCCCCGCTGGAAAGTCGCCTACCGCTCCGGCGACGCCGTCGTCTTCGAGCACGTTGGTTCGTGGTGACTCCTTTCCCGCTCCTGGCAGTACCGACGAAGGAAATGGGCTCGCGGATGCCGGCCGCCCGACGCCAAAAGAACGATCGGGCGGCGCGGCAACACGCTCGTCCATTTTCTTCCTACTTCGTTGCCTCCAACGCGCAAGGGTGACAACTAAAGCGTGGTCAATTCCACTCTGGACCGCGAGCGATGGGTCGATGTCCTGCATTTCAGCGGTAGACGTCGCGCCGGTGGACGAGCGTGACGACGACAATAAGGAGTACGTCGTCCTGAACGGTGTAGATGATCCTGTAGTCGCCGACGCGCACACGGTACCCTGGGCGGCCCCTTAAGGCCCGCGATGCCGGGGGCCGGGGGTTTTCGGCTAGGAGTGCAATGGCGCCCTCGAGCCGGGGCCTACTTTCCGGCTCGAGCTTCAGCAGTGCCCGGACGGCCGCTGGGCGGACCTCGACGCGGTACCGGCTCACGACCAGCCGAGGTCGGCCTTAACCTGTTCCCAGGGGATATTGCCGCCCTCCTCGGCCATCGCAGCATCGAAGGCGGCTACATCTTCAGTTTCCTCCAGGGCGTCAAGTAGCTCTTGGTACCGTTCCAGGCTGACCAAGACCGCGGCCGGTCGCCCGTAGCGCTCCAGCACCACCGCCTCCGATTGAGCGACGTCGATTACTTCGGAGAGCTTCTCGCGAGCTTCGCTCACGTTCATCGTGGTCACGATGACTATTGTACAACTCCACGGCTATTTTGTACAAGACCTGTGCGTCTCTTGAGCGAGCCGCCCAGCCTTCTACCAACACCGAAATGCCATAGAAGCCGGAGGACCGGATGTGTGGGCGTTCGAGCAGGGCCGAAATGTTGACGGCCGCATCAGCGAAGGTCAGTGGCCGAAGCAGGATGCGCCGATGAGTGACGATACGGAGATAGTCCATGATGGCCGGCCAGAACAAGTACGCGAGGTCCGGGCCAGCGGCGAGCCTCTCCATGACGGCTCGACCACGCGCATACCCGGGATCTGATTCGTTCGATGCGTAGACAAGGATGTTGGCGTGGACCGTTGTGCTCATGGAGCAAGCTCAGCGCTCCGCGTCGAGTAAAGCGTGGAGAGCGTCGCGGTCCTCGAGGTTGACCCTGGGCGCCCCGAGGCGCCTGCTCGTCCACCGCAGCGGGGCGACTCGACCGGCTTGCTGGTCAAAGCTCCGTTCAGCAGCTCCGGTGCGCTGCTCCTATGCTCTTCCCCTCTGCGGCCCCCCTCTTACGCAGCGCACTCAACACGAGAGGGTCAAGGTCCAAGGTTGTCCTGGTCATGGTGCATGATGGTATTGAGTTTGACGCGAGATGGGGGCCGTGGTTGTGCTCGACGGGAACTGGTGCAGCGACGATTGGCCGCATTCGGCCGGCGACATACCTCTCGGGACCGTCTGGCAGGTCAACTATCCCGAGTCGTTACGACGCGTGGCCGTTGCGGTGACCAGTCGGTGGCCTGCACTCGAGAGGCGCGAGGTGAAGTGCCGGCTGTCCCGATGTCGCGCAAAGTAGACACGGTAACGCTCTTCCGGCGCCCAGCGGGGGAGGAGTCGTGGGGCCCCTCAGTGAAGCCGCGGGGGTCGACGTGGCGGTTACCCATGCCAGCGCCCCGCGCGTTAATTCAAAGCTTCGGGCTGTGAGCCGCGGCGCATGCCTCCCACAATGAGTTCAGCTGGCTCTGGATATAGACAGGTGCGAAGACGTTGACCGCGATGGCCATTAATGGTGAGCATCGCTTGGTACTGCCAGCTAGCCTTTGCGCTTTCTGGATGCGCCTGGCCGTATTCATCATCGAGACCAATGGTGGCACTACGAAGGGGGCCCCGAGGGTGACGGCCAAGACCGCGAGGCCCGGTCGGACTTTGATCCTCCGGTGGCACTCCCGCAGCTCCTTGTTGAGCCTGTAGTACCAAATGAACGGGTAAACGACGGTGAAGCAGAGAAGCCATGTGCGCCAGGGGCGGCGGGGTTTGCCGACAGCTCGTGGTTGTGTGAGCGAGTGGAACTCCTCAGTTAACGGCTGGCGGACCGGCACGAGGCGGGGCGAGGTGGCAGTTGTCTGATGCGCCGGAACTATCTGATGCGCCGGAACGTACATTCCGCTTCCTGTCTTCCTCGATGACTGGGGAGTCCTGATCGACGGTATACCGTGATGGCGGTCGGAAGGACCAGGCTCGCCAGGCGGTGGGAGCCTTGCCGCTTTGCGTGATGATCGGAGGAAAACAGTGCCCAAATCACTGTCCCCGTCCGTCCCAATAGCGAGTTGGTCAGGCTGGCGGCGCGTTCGTTGAACGAGGGGCCAGCGCGGCCCCGGTGGTCAGTTTGAAGAAAATCAGCTTGTATCCCGCACCCTTCGGCGCCCCAGGTTGGGAATAGCCAATCGAGCGCTGACTCCGGATGAGCATTTGGCCCCCGGTCAAGATGGGTTAAACCGATTACGTCCTTGCCAGGAGCCTGAGCCTCGCGGGCGGTGGCGAGCCCAACCAGGCCGTCGTAGTCGTAGGCCCCGCGCGTCTCCGGGCGCCGCTCGGCGTGTGAACGCCGGTGCGCCTGGAGACGATCAGGCCCAACTTATTCACACTGCCGGTAGCGGTGGTCCTTTGCGCTGCGCTGCTATTGGTGCCCCACACCAGCGGGGCGCCCCAGGTCGGCGCCAGTTTGGGCACGCCTGTGGCGGCCACCAAGTTCTTGCAGCACCAGCCCGGGCGTGTGTTCACGACTTACTGGTGGCGCGATTAAGATGATCTACGAGCACATCCCGGTCATCGTTGACGGTAGGACCGACATGTACTTCGGGACCGGGATCCTGCAGACCTACATCAACATCTCGAACCTAAGCATCGACGCCGACCCAGTGTTCCGGCACTGGGACGTCCGCGGGGTTATGTGGGACACCGGCAAGGCCGTCAGCGTCTACTTGTCCCAAGACCCCCACTGGAGAGTCGTGTAGCGCTCCGTCGACGACGTCGTCTTCGAACACGCCGGTTTGCGGTAACGCCGGCGACACCGACTTGCGCCTGGTCCATTTACGATTATCTTGAACGGGCAATTTGGTCGTAATGCCTCTGGGATCTTTGCTGAGAGCGCAGCCGTAACGGGTTGACCGCAGGCTCAGGTAGCGGTGGACCTGGGCGCCCGTCGACGAACGTCGGATACCAGTGGGAGACGTGGCGGAAGTCTCAAACGTCCGACTTGCCGCCCACTCCGCTCTCACCGACAAACGGAGGAGGCGTGGCGCCAAATAAGCAGTACACCATGGTCGTTGAGGTTCGGTTGACCAAGGGCGCCGTCGAAGTACTGCTGGACCGCTGCCGCCCCGCTACCAGCGTCCCACCACACGACGGTGTCGATCGACCGTTTCGTAAGGTACAAGCAAAGCGCAGTGTCGCCGGTGGGACCGACGGCTTGGGAGAAGGGTGGGTAGTACTCCGAGTGGCCGAATTGCTCTTCGACCAGGAACTCTTGGACATAGTCCGGATAAGACAAAGGGACCCAGATATGCGTTGTGTGGTTCGGTCCCGGGTAATAGGCGGTGCCGCCGACGATTCGGAAGGCCATGCGCCGTTGTGCCTGCCATAGCATGGTTTGGTCCCAGTCAGTGATCGGATATGGGTAAGTAAGCACGACGGCACCCGATGGGATCGTGGTCAAGTCGCCGTCAAGAGTTGCGGGCCATTCAAAGCTGCTTAGGCGGAACGGTGCCCGGGGAGCCACGGTGGCCAAGGTGGCCAGCGCCAAGCCGACAAGAGCGGCAATGCGCCATCGGTCAGGGTCCCCGCTGTGCCTGAAACGAGGAGCGCCGAGGGCGTGATCCAACCCGACCGACAGCGCTACGGACGCAAACAGTGCGACGTCGATGCCGAAGCGAGCCGGCATGCTGTTGTCCAGCAACGGCAAGTGGACCAAGATGCCCTCGGGCAACGGCACATGAGTGTCGTGGCCGTCTATCATAAGACGATCGCCCAGGGAGAGCACGAACGCGATCGCGGCTAGCCCCGTAGCGATGCGGACGATCCTGTCTCGACGAAGCGCAATGGCAGTTACCATCCACGTTGCGATGAGCGGGATCCCGAGGTATCCTCCGTTCTCGTGGTCGTTGTTGGCGACGAAACCATCGGCT
>DATKHZ010000601.1:0-2267 GCA_035509995.1 Acidimicrobiales bacterium
TGCGAGGCTTCGAGCCGGTGGTCTCGGGCACACCGGACAGCCCCCCGGCTTGGTTCGCAGAACTGAACGAGGACCTGAAGTGGTTCGGCGGCACGCTCGGTGCAGCGCGGGACTCCGACGTACGGCTGGGATCGCTCGAAAAGGACTGTGCCGCCCTCCCAAGCGTCGATGCGGCGGGAAGCGCGACCCTGCTCGACGCGGCCAGGGAGCAGCAGGTCGCCAACCACGCTGACCTTCTCGACGCGATGGCAAAGGGCCGCTACCTTCAACTCCTGCGGGCGCTCGAAGCGCTCTCGGCGAGCTCTGGCGCGGGGGACGCCGAAGGGCCGCTCCAGTTCTGGTCCACGCTTTCTCGGCCTGCGGCGACAGACATGCCCTCGCTGGCGAAACAGCAATGGCGCGCAACGGTGAAGGCGGTCGGCCGCCTCGGCGACCAACCAGCTGACGAACAGCTGCACCAGGTGCGGATCCGGGCGAAGCGTTTGCGTTACCTAGCAGAGGTAGCAGCGCCGGTCGTCCGCCGTCCCGAGGACCGCCGAGCGGCGAGCGCGACGGCACGTGCCGCGACCGTCCTGCAAGATGTCCTCGGTGAGCTGCACGACGCCGTCGTGGGCGAGCAATGGTTGCGCGATGCCGCGTCGCGCCGGCCCGCCCGGGCTAAGCCTGAAACTCTGGTCGCCACCGGCGTCGCGGCTGGCCAGCTCATTGCGGCCACCCGGGACCGCCAGCGCACCCAGCGGTTGGCTTGGACGGGAGCGTGGGCCCGGTTGGACCGCAAGAAGCTCCTCCGCTGGACAGGGGCCTGAGCGCTCGAACCGGGCCGTAGCTGGGCCCGCCGGACCTGGCCGTAGCTGGGCCCGCCGGACCTGCACGGGGACGCGCACGGCCGCCTAGTCCGGGCTGAAGGCCGGCTTCACTCTGCGTCTGGTGCGGCTGTATACGGAAAAACGTATAGAACTCCGCCAAGCTCAGGGCCACCGCATAAAACTGGGCCAGTCGGCCGGTAAAAACGGGGAGCTGTTAGCGAGTTTTAGCGCGCAACCCGGCTCGGCCGCTCTCAGCTAGCCCTGTGCGGCCACGTTGTCGGCGTCGGGCCTGTCGGCGTCGGGCCTGTGGGCCTCGACCCTGGCCCCTTCGGCCCTGTCGGCGTTGGTCCCGTTGAGGGCGCCGCTTCGGAGCGCGTACATCGCCTGGATCTCGCCGATGCTGCGACGCAAGTCGCGGCCCTCGACCCATGACTCCCCCGCCAGCTCCATGGTGTGGAGCAGGTCCGGGTCCGTGTTGAGACGCCGGATCTGGTCGACGAGGCCTGGGACGTCACGTGCTTCAACAGCCAGGTTGCGGCGTACCATCTCGGTCGTGGACGCCGTCCCGTGGCCCGCGAGAGGGGCAAATGCCACAACTGGCCGCGGGGTGCGAAGTGCTTCCAGTACGGTCACCCCGGCGCCATTGGTGACTACGACGTTGGATGCAGCCATGAGTTCAGGCATCGTCGAGACGTACCCGTAAACGACCAGGCGACCACCCGCGTCCGCAGCCACAGTACGAAGCTCGGCTTCGAGAGTGGCGTTTTTGCCGCAGACCGTTACGACGTGCACCGGTGGCTCCATTTTCAACAAAGCCTCGACACCCGCAGCGATGTCGCCAAGGCCCCACGCGCCTCCGGTCATCATCACGACGAACGCGTCAGCAGGCAGGCCGAGGAACTCACGTGCCTCGCCACGGGTCAAGGCGCCGAACCCCCGGCGGACGGGGGGTGCCCCAACCCGCATCGTTTCCTCGAAGCCCCGCATGCGAGCGTGTTCAGCCGCCGTGTCGTACATGACGAAGTGCAGGTCTATGCGCGGGTAAACCCATAAGGGATGGACATGGAAAGCCGGGCAATAAGTGACCATCAGCGTCGAGAAACCCTTTTTCTCGCTCATCCAATCGAGGGCGGCCGAGCCAAAAGGATAGGTGGATATAACGAGGTCGGGCTGCCTGCTGTCGATCACCTTTGCGAGCCGGCGCCCAAAGAACGAGCCGACTGCCGATTTGGCCCGACCGGCAAAACGGTCCGAACGGGAAAGCCGGTCATAGAACATCTCGTAGGTCCACGGCGCGGCTTTGAGCTGGAACCCGTAGGCCCAACGGGCGGCCCGCGCGAAGCGGGCCCCATGGAGCTCCATCGTGTCGAGCTTCTCCACTGTGCACCGTGGCCATGACTCCGCAATGGCCTCGGTGAGCGCGCTCGCCGCCGCATTGTGGCCCTCACCCATCTCCGCCGA
>DATKHZ010000602.1:0-5535 GCA_035509995.1 Acidimicrobiales bacterium
GACCAACGCCAGCCTGGCTGGAATACCAACCGTCCGATCTCTGAACCGCCGACCTTCAGGATCTCGGCCCGGCCGTTTGGGAACTCCCTCACTTCGTCGGCGGCCCCGAAGCTGCGATGGTCGGTCTCTTGCGCCATTTCCCTCCCCCTCTCCGGCCCGCCCGGCGGGCCGCTACCGTCTAATATGATCTGGCGGATATTCTTACTTACTAGTAGGTAAGATGTCAATAGCTTACCCATGGAGGCACGAATGGCCAGCTCAAGGCGGGACACGGCGTCCAGCACGGCGTCTGACATCCTCGACGCTGCCGAGAGATTGGTACAAAGCCGCGGCTTCAACGGGTTCTCCTACGCCGACGTGTCCTCCGAGCTGGGCATCACCAAGGCGGCTCTCCACTACCACTTCGCTGGCAAAGCCGAGCTCGGCGAGAGCCTCATCAGCCGCTACAACGAGCGCTTCGGGGCCGCCCTGGCCGCGATCGACGCCACGGAAATGTCGGCACCCGACAAGCTGCTGGCCTACTGCGAGCTTTATCGCGGCACGCTCCGCGGGCAACGGATGTGCCTGTGCGGGATGCTGGCCGCCGAGTACAACACTCTCGGCGAGCCGATGCGCGACGCTATAGGCAAGTTTTTCGACCACAACCGGGATTGGCTGGCGGCGCTCCTCGAGACGGGTCGAAAAGCGGGGGCCCTGGGTTTTGCCGGGTCGGTAGACCACGCTGCCCAGACGATCGTCGCGGCCCTCGAGGGAGCGATGCTGGTAGCCCGTCCGTACCACGACACCGCCGTTCTCGACGTTGTCATCGACCGGCTCCTTGCCGACTTCGCACTGGGACGTTCCCCGGTGCCGACTTCGCTTGGCTCCGGGCCCTCGCGCTAGGAAGCCACCCGCCACGACCTCAGGTACATTTTGTGCCCCGGCACGTTGGGCGCGGGGGAAGTGTTGTGCGGGGCGGCAGCGGAACAACGTAGTACGCGGTTACGTACAAATCGTTGGCAAGGACATCGGTACCCAAGAAGCCATCGCCGAACGAAAAGCTCCATTCAAATCCTGGGGCGGGACCTGTTATTTGGCAGGGATCTTGGATAGCGGCTGCTTCGCAGCTCCAATAGAGGTACGGGTGTATGTGGTTGAACCCGCCGACGTGGGTGTCGGGCGACGCGATCACAGGCGATCCCTGGCTCAATCCCAAGTGGTCGTAGAACAATTCCCCCATTGGGTTCATGTCGCCGGCGCAGTTGTACTCAGGACATTTGTTGCTGGCCGGGGGCAACATCCAGTGTTTCTCGTCGAGGTAGCCGGCGCCGTGATAGCTGCGCATGTCCTGGACGAACTGGGTGGCTGAGCCCCAGGTCATGGCGCCGTCCACGTCGACGCATGTCGTTGGTTTAGTTGGGCCCTTGCAGCGGGGTAGGCCCAGGGCGTTGCTGGCGGCCAAGTTTGCGTTAGCCAACCACGTCACGTTCGTTACCGAGTCATAAACGGTCTGGCCGCCGGGGTTCACTTCCAACCTATTGCCAAAAGCGGGCGGAGTCCCAGGGATCTTGCCCGGGAGCATCGGCAGCACGTACAGGAAATTGAGGTCGGTATTTGCGCCTTTGAAGCCGCTGCCGAACGAAAAAGTACTATGGCCACCCGCACCGGGGCTCCGCGACCAGTAAAGATAAGGCTGGAAGTTACTGAACGGGCCGACAGTGTTCCCCGGGACGGGGACCGCAGTATTAGGCGCGCGAAGGCCCAAGTCACTGTAGAAGAGCGAACCCAGCCCGTTGTCGGCGCAATTGAAACCGAACTGGTTTCGGTACGGCTTCGGCCCTATGCGCGGGCAGATGGTATCGCTGCGAGGTTCTGAGTTAGGCGTGGTCGGGAGCTGCCAATTGGCGTGACCCAGGTAGTCGGCGGACCTCATGGCATCGACCCATGCCACGGCGGACTGGTAGTTCATCGAACCGCTTGGGTTGACGCACGGCTGGGTGCTGGGAGCGTCGCATACCGGAAGACCGAAGCGGTTGCTGGCCGCCAGATCGGAATCCGCAAGCCAGGTGGCCCCTATGGCGGGGTCATAGACCGTGAGCCCGCCGGGGTTCGGTACCGGCGGGCCGGGCGCGGAGGGCGCGGAGGGCGAACCGGTGGCGGAGGGCGAACCGGTGGCGGCGGCGGCGCTCGACTGGGCCGCCCACCCCAACCCGGCCAGGACTACGTATGCTACGAAGGTACGGCGAAGCGCGGGTGGGCGTACTTTGAGGGCCGAGAACACCGCCACAGTAAGGCTATTTTCCATCGTGGTCCTCCTCGTTCTGGGACCAGTCCGGCCCCGCGCAACGGTTATCTCACGAGTTTTTGCGCGGCGTGCGATCACTTGGTGATGGTATTCGATCAAAGTGTGATGACCTTGGGCGCGTGACGACAATGGCCCCTAAAAGGGGGTCATTACAGCTCCGGCTGCCCACATGACGACGTCGCACTGAGAGCGACCGGTGCTCAGACGTCTTCGCACAAAGCTTCTCCCCGTCTGAGGCGTGCCGCGATCCGCACGACCTGGGCGAGCTCGCGACGTGTCGGAGTGTGGGCCGCAAGAAAGCGTGCTGTCCCGGCCAGAATCAGCGCGACGGGCTCGGAGCCCGCCAGCCAGGCGGCGGCTTGGCGGACCGCGGCCTCGTAGGTCTGGTACCAATGAAAATCGGCGTCCTCGTTGAGCAACGCCGACCCGAGAGCCTCCAAGACCGCCCCGACCTCGCCCCCATCGCGCAACCACCCGTAAACGATCGCGCCCGCCTCGTCTACCATTCCCTCCTGGTCCCAACAAGCTTGCAAGCTCGAAAGTTCGGGCCGGCCGGGAGCAGGCACGGAAGCGGCGGCGTGCGGACCGGCAGCGGCGGCGTGCGGACCGGCAGCAGGCGCGGACGCAGCGGCATGGTGGCCCGGCAAGCGCGCCGCCGGAATGTTGAGGAAACGGTCGAGGAAGACCTTCATCGCCGCCTGGTACACGCCCCTCAAGAGCTCGGGCGTGGCAGCCCGGTTTATCAACTGGTGGGTGGCGTTGGCGGTGGTGAAACCGTGATGGACGACATCCCAGTCGCCATGGTCGTTCTGCGTGTGGAAACGGGTCAGGCGGAGCGCGGCGGCGTAGGCAACGGCACGCGCCAACTGTTCGGCGCTGGCCCCCTGCTGGGCGGCGTGGTCCAGCGCGGCGATGATCTCAGCTGGGTCGTCGCCGAGCACGTCCCAGGCGAGCGCCTCTGTCGCCTTATCGTCAAAGGACGCAATGCCGCCAAGGGGCGGCGTGCCGCTCACGGGCGCTGTGCCGCTCACGGGCGCTGTGCCGCTAAGGGCCGCCGTGCCACTATGGGACGACGTGCCGCTAAGGGGCGACGTGCCGCTAAAGGGGCCCGGGTTGCCGACAGGCCAGTGGTCGGCCGGCTCTGACTGAACAGACGAGAGGAGACCGGGGAGGTCGTGGGGGTGCCGCCACTCCCCTGTCTCTTCGGAGCGCCCGGCCGCGCCGGTCTGCTGGGCGAGCGTGGGGAGCACGGCGCCGGCACGGTCCCAGCCGAGATGGCCGAGCGCCTCGAAAGCCTTGTTTGTGAAGTCGATCGTGTGGCCCCCGTCGACGAAGACGTGGTCGGTGACGGCAACGCCCATCAGCGCGATCAGGGCCTCGGGCGTAGCTCCCGCAGCAATCGCTGTCGCGAGGGCTCGTTCCGCCGCATCACCGTTGCGGGTATCGATGAAACGCCGGTACCACGACGACAGGCGCGCGGGCGGGATCGTCGCCGGGAGCGGAGGAAGAGCAAAGCGGGGAGGGTGGCCCCGGGTGTTACTGGAAACGAACCGCAGCCCATGGACCAGTGCGAGGGGCCGGTCCTGCGGCGCCAACCCCGGCAGAACATTCGCCATCGCCGTCAGCACCGACAACCCGGCGCCCCAACCTTCCTCGCGGTTCAACAAGCCAAAGTCGGCCCCCTCGCGCACCGCCGCGAGAGCCCCCTGCTCCGGGCCGAGCAGCTCCATCAGGCCGAGCACGGCCTTGGCGAGAACGAGGGTGAGGCCCTGCTCGAGGCCCTCCGCGAGGCGGCGAAGGTGGTGGCCGGCCGGGTCGTCCTCGGACCGCAGGACCACGAACACGTCGGCACCGTCGACCTCGACGCTGTGTGCCCGGACGTCGTCGGCGAAGGGGTCGAGGGTGCCCCCCGAGGCGAGGTCGAAACGGGCGTGGTGCCAGTGGCAGGTCAAAAGTCCGTTCTCGACGGTCCCCCGGTGGAGCGGAAAGCCCATATGCGGGCAGCGGTCGTCCACGGCGAACGCCTCGCCGTCGGCCCAGAACACGCAGACGGGCTGGGAGCCGACCTTGCCGGCCAGGCAGCCCTTTGCCTGCAGCTCCTCGATGGTCCCGACCTTGGCCCGCTGCGGGAGGGCCGCAACCGAGGACCGGGGGGGCAACCCGGCGAGCTCCGCGCCACCGTCTCCTCCGCCCTCTACCGTGGGCGGCACTTTCACACGGTCGACCATCTCGCATCTCCCTTCGCCGTTAGGCCGGTCACGGTCTCGGAGGCAGCCGCAAAGACAGGGTCACCGCTCAGGTCCAGGGCCCGCAGTGCGGCCTCGACGAGCTTGACCTCGTGCGGGTCGCCGCTGCTCTCGGCCGCCATCGCCAGCCGTTGCCGGGGTACGCCAGCAACGCGGACCTCTGCGACCGGGCGGGCACCGGAGTACATCGCGCTGTGCTCGGCTTCCAGCTGAGCCAGGGCCGCCGTCTGGTCGGGGCCGGAAAGGTGAGGCGCGAGAAGCTCGATCGCCATGGCGCCGGTCACCCCATGGAGGAAATAGATGCTCGGTGAGGCCAAGTAATAGCGGGCAGCATCTGCCGCTGCGGCCACGACCGCGTGCTGCACGTCGTCCACGTCGCCAAAGCGGGACGCCACCTCGCCCGGCCGGTAACGCGCCGCCCAGTAGCCGAGCGCGCGTGCCAGTTCTGCGTGGCGCGCCGACGTGTCGGAAGCCTGGATGGCCCGCACCGCATGGCCCACCCGGATCACCCCGTGAAAGAGCGCCGTCGCCATCCCTGGGACCAGTCGAGGAACCCAGACCTCGACGACCTCGGCCCACCCGTCGTCGGCGATCACCGTCTCGAAATGGCCGATCCACTCGGGAAGTGCTCTGTAATTGCCCAGCGACTCGCGCCAATCGAGGGACGCGCCGGCTTTCGGCGTGACAGCCGGGCCGGCGATGGTGGCGAAGCGCCTTGCCCACTCCCCCAGCTCGCCCCGGAAACCGAGGGCGTCGAGCGCCTCGCACGCCATGGCGCCGTGGTTGACGAACCCGTTGGGGAGCTCGAAGCCAGCCGATGCCATGCGTTCGAAAGCCTCGTCGAGCGCCGTGCTGGTCTCAGATGCAAGGCCGGTCGCGAATGCGAGGCCGGTCGCGAATGCGAGGCCGGTCGCGAACGCAGCGCCGGTCTCGGATGCAACTCCGGTACCGAGGGCAGGGTTGGTACCGAGAGCAGGGCCGGTACCGAGGGCAGGGCCCGTACCG
>DATKHZ010000603.1:0-3550 GCA_035509995.1 Acidimicrobiales bacterium
AGAAGTGACGGTTAAGCAGGTACAGGAGAAGGTCCTGCCCGAAGAGACCGACGCCTGGGCGGAGGAGGCGTCGGAGTTCGCCACTCTGGCCGAGCTGCGCAAGGACATCGAGACCCGGCTGGGAGACATGAAGCGTACCCAGGCGGCGATGAACCTCCGCAACGGCACTCTGGAGGGCCTCGTCGCCCTGGTGGACGAAGAGCCGCCGGCAGTACTCGTCGATGTAGAAACCCGCCGGATGGCCGAGGAGCTCGGCAACCGCCTCGACGCCCAGGGCGTCCCCCTGCCCCGCTACCTCGAAGCCCTCGGGCGCTCAGTCGAAGAACTGGTGGCGCAGCTCCGTGAGCAGGCCATCCCCACGGTGAAGGCCGACCTGGCCCTCCGGTCGGTGGCCGACGCGGTCGGCATCGAGCCGTCGGAGGCGGACATGGACGAGTTCATCGACCGCTTGGCCGCCCAGGCGGGCGTCAATGCCGTCGCTTTCCGGGATCAGGTAGAGCGCACAGGACGGCGTCTCGCGGTACGCTCAGATCTCAGGAAGAGCAGAGCTTTCGAATGGTTGGTCGAGCACGCCGAGGTAACGGACGAGGAGGGCAACCCGGTGGACCGGGCATCGTTAGCACGCCAAAGCCAGGCAACTTATGCCGGAGAGGTCCTCGCGCCAGCACCTGAGCGGGCCGCGGCAATCGCGGCCGAAATGGCCCCCGGCCACGGGACGGGAGCCGGGACCGGGAGAGGGACAGGGACAGGGACAGGGGACAGCGAGTGAGGGTAGTCAGCCAGTACCACGTCCCGGGCATCTTCGAGCAGACCAACCGGGGGGAACGGGGTTACGACCTGTTCTCGCGCATGCTCGAGGAGAACATCGTCTTCCTGGGCACGCCCATCGACGACTACGTGGCCAATGCCGTCTGCGCCCAGCTGCTCTACCTGGAGTACAAGAACCCCGACAAGGACATCAGCATCTACATCAACTCCCCCGGGGGCGACATCACCGCCTTGCTGGCGGTATACGACACGATGAAGTTCGTCCGCAACGACATCTCGACGTTCTGCTACGGCCAGGCTGCCTCAGCGGCCGCGGTGATCCTCGCCGGCGGCACCAAGGGCAAGCGCTACGCTCTGCCTCACGCCAGGATCCTGCTCCACCAGCCCTACGGCGGCGCGGCAGGTCAGGCAGCGGACATCGAGATCCAGGCCAAGGAGATCATGCGGATGCGGGACCTGCTCAATGACATGATCGCTCTGGACACGGGCCAGACCGTAGAGAAGGTGGCCTCGGACACGGACCGGGACTTCATTATGAGTGCGCCGGAAGCTCAAGAGTACGGCATCATTGACGAAGTGATAACGACCCGCGAGCTTGCCGGCGTGCCCATGGCCGCCGGCGTAGCCTAAGCACCGAAGGAGCAGGCGGCATGGCTAAGTTCGGCGAATCGAGCGAGCTTGTCAAGTGCTCTTTTTGTGGCAAATCACAAAAGCAGGTCAAAAAGCTCATCGCCGGCCCTGGTGTTTACATCTGCGACGAGTGCATCGATCTCTGTAACGACATCATCGAGGAGGAGCTTTCCGAGCCGACCGAGGTCCGCTTCGACGAGCTCCCCAAGCCGACGGAGATTTTCAACTTCCTGAACGACTACGTGATCGGGCAGGAGCGCGCCAAGAAGATCCTCTCGGTGGCGGTCTACAACCACTACAAGCGAGTGCAGGCCGGCGGCTACGCCGATGGCGACGTCGAGCTGCAGAAGTCCAATATTTTGCTGCTGGGCCCGACGGGTTGCGGGAAGACCTTCCTTGCACAGACCCTCGCAAAGATGCTCAACGTCCCGTTCGCAATTGCGGACGCGACGGCGCTCACCGAGGCGGGCTATGTTGGCGAAGACGTCGAGAACATACTCCTGAAGCTCATCCAGGCGGCTGATTACGACATCAAGAAGGCTGAAACCGGCATCATCTACATCGATGAGATCGACAAGATCGCCCGCAAGAGCGAGAACCCGTCGATCACGCGCGACGTCTCGGGTGAAGGCGTCCAGCAGGCGCTGCTCAAGATCCTTGAAGGGACAACGGCTTCGGTGCCCCCCCAGGGCGGGCGGAAGCACCCCCATCAGGAGTTCATCCAGATCGACACGACAAACGTCCTTTTCATCTGCGGCGGTGCTTTCGCAGGTTTGGACAGGATCGTGCAGAGCCGCCTTGGCAAGCAGGGCATCGGTTTTCGCGCTGAGATCCGCCGAGCCCACGAGGGCAGTGAAGACGAGCTGCTTTCTCACGTGCTGCCAGAAGACCTGTTGAAATTCGGGCTGATCCCCGAGTTCGTCGGCCGCTTGCCCGTCATCGGGACGGTTTCGACGCTCGACAAGCAGGCCCTCATACGCATCCTCACCGAGCCTAAGAACGCTTTGCTCAAGCAGTACCGCAAGGTTTTCGAACTGGACGGCGTCGAGCTCGAGTTCAGCTCCGATGCCCTGGAGGCCGTCGCCGAGCAGGCCATGCTGCGCGGGACCGGTGCCAGAGGGCTGCGGGCAATATTGGAAGAAGTCCTCCTCGAAGTCATGTACGACTTGCCGAGCCGTTCGGATATCGGCAGGTGCCTCATCGATCGTTCGGTAGTGCTGGAGCGGGTAAACCCGACGCTCGTGCCCCGCACCGAGGTCGTGCACAAAGAGCCGAGGGCTCGCCGCGCTGCAAGCTAGAGCTTAGAGCTAGAGCTGCCTCTCGTTGCTCGAGAGCTGGAAATCCCGCAGCAACCTTCGTTAGAGTTGGCCGGAAATGAACCTTGGTGACGCCTTAGCCTGGCTGGACCGGCATCAAAATCTCGAGCGCATTTTGGCCGATGCGCGCTTGCACGCCCCGGACCCAGAGCGGATGCGGAGACTTGCGCACGTCATGGGCGACCCGCAGGCGTCCCAGCCGGTCATTCATCTGACTGGTACCAATGGAAAAACGTCAGCGGCACGTGCCCTGTCCCAGCTGCTCATTTCCAAGGGCCTCAACGTAGGCACTTTCATCAGCCCCCACCTGCAACGCTTGAACGAGCGCATTATGGTCGGCCTCCAGCCGATTAGCGACGTGGATCTCGCCGAAGTTCTTTCCGATTTGGCCGGCCTGGAGGACCTACTGGGCGACGAGATGCGGCCGACCTGGTTCGAGCTGCTCGCCGCCGCCGCTTTCCGGTATTTCGCCGATCGCCCCGTTGACGTCGCGGTCGTCGAGGTCGGCATGGGCGGGCGCTGGGACGCCACAAACATCGCCGACGGGACCGTCTCCATCGTGACCAACGTCGCCCTCGACCACACCGAGCTGCTCGGGCCCACGAGAGAGCACATCGCCAGGGAGAAGGCCGGCATTGTCAAGCCCGGGGCGACCCTTGTGCTCGGCGAGACGGATCCCGAGCTCTACGACATCTTCGCCGCAGAGCGCCCTGAGGCTATCTGGCTGGCGGGGCGGGACTTCGCCGTCGAATCAGCCGAGCTGGCGGAGGGCGGCAGATCCCTCGACCTTGGGACCCCCGAGGGCCACTACGACGAGGTCTACCTGCCCCTCCACG
>DATKHZ010000604.1:0-7339 GCA_035509995.1 Acidimicrobiales bacterium
CTCGGCGATGTCGCCGATGAGCCAACGCAACAGGTCCACCGCATGCGAGCCTTCGTCGATCCAGGCGCCACCGCCGCCGAGATCCGGGTCGGCCATCCAGGCCACCATCTCGTCGGGCAGACCGATCTCCTCCAGTCCTTCGAGGCCGATAAAGCTCCGCGTGAAAAGGACTTCACCGATCGCACCGCTGTTCATTACCTGCGAAGCCCGGCTGGCTTCCTTGCTGAAACGGCTGACAAAGGCGGCGGTACCATCGACGCCGGCTTCTTCAATTGCAGCCACCATCTTCTCGGCGTCCTGGACGTCTGTGGCCACCGGCTTCTCGCAGAACACGTGCTTGCCGGCCCGCGCCGCCTCGATCACCTGCTCGGGATGGCGGGAGTTTTCCGAATGGACCATGACCACGTCGATGTCCGGTCGGTTCACCAGGTCCCGCCAGTCATTCACGAACGTCGCCCCGAACTCATTGGCGGCTCGTTCGCCCCGGGGCCGGTTGTCATCGCTCACGGCGACGATCCGTGCGCCCGGGATCTCGGTCAATGCCCGGGCACGGAACTGGGCGTGGATATGAGCCCAACTGACCATGCCTATTCGAACTTCGCTGCGCTTCATACTCGCTCCTCGGATTGGTCGGACGGTCTCTCGCGTTCTTGGCCGACGACCGCTTCCCGTCGCCCCGATGCCATGGACCGCAAGGCGGCGTCGACGGCGGCCAGCGCCTCCCAGCCGCGCCGGCCCTCGGAGCCACACGGCGCACCTGTCCGCAGGCAGGTGACGAAATGGCGAAGCATGGCGAGATGGCCGTCCGCGATCATCCCGGGGAGCGGCAGTGGGTAGGACCATTGCCCGCCTCCGCCTTGTGCCGTGACAACCTGAATTGGTTGACGGTGGAGGTTGTCGATGAGGATCCGCCCGTTGGTGCCGAAGACCTCGAAGCGCGAGTCCATGGCACCGGCGAGGCTCCAACTGTCCTCGCACTGGCCGATCGAGCCATCTGCGAAGCGGAGAGTCAGGACTACCGTGTCCTCTGCCTCAGTCTTGTCGCCCCACTTGAACGTGCCGCCCTCGGCAAAGACGTACTCCACGTCGGCATCGACGAAGGAGCGGCAGAACTCGATGCTGTGGACAGCCATGTCGACAAGGGCGCCGCCGCCCGAGCGTCGCCGGTCGAAGGCCCACTTGGTGTGTGGGCCAGGGATCCCCTCGCATGCTTTGACACGGAAAACACGGCCGAGCGAGCCTTCGTCGACTATGCGCTTGGCCTCTTGGACCGCTGGGATAAATGGCACGTTCTCGGCGTAGAGAAGCCGGGCCCCGCCCCCCTGGACCGCTTCGAGCATGGAAGTCGCCTCGGCCAGGTCCCGGCCCAAAGGTTTGATGCAGATCGAATGGCGGCCTGCCCGTGCCGCGGCGATCACCGCGGGCGCGTGCACATCGTTGGGGGCGACCACGTCCAGCACTTCGACTTCGTCGTCGGCCAGCGCCTCGGCGACCTCGACGTAGACCTTTGGCACCCCAAAACGCTTCGCAACTTGCTCGGTGCGCTCACGGTCGGGCCCGACCAGGGCCACCACATTCGCCTCTTCGATCTCCGCAAAAGCGGGAAGGTGCATCTGTTGGGCCCAGAAGCCTGCACCGACCACGCACACACCCGTAGGTGGGCTCATGGCAGCGTTACCACCCGTGCTTCGTCCAAGGAGCGCTGGGCGGCCATTGCGACCTCCAGGGCCTTCACGGCGTCCTCTGCAGTAGCACCTACTCCGCCCGTCACCCGGCCAAGGATGTGGTCGACGAAGTACTGCTGCTCTCCGGCGTAGCCGTAGTCCCAGACCAAGTCTGGGTACTCCCATCCCTCTCGACCGGCACTGAGCGCCGCCCCGGCCTTATGGAACGCCGTCATCGTCTGTTTCTGCACGAGGTCGATCCCCGCGCTGCCCTCCGTGCCGAAAACGTCGAAACGGAAGTTCCCATAGCCAGAAGTCCAAGAGACGTACATGCTCGAAACCGCTCCGCTGCGGTGATGGAGCGTCACCGTTGCGTTGTCGGGGCTCCCGTATTTCTTCGCACCCGCCAGTTCGAACGCTCCACCTTCTGCATGGACGCGGTCGACGTCGCCGAAGACCCAAAGGACCAGGTCGACGAAATGGACCAGAGTGTCCAGGATCACACCGCCGCCGTGGCGGGGGTCGTAAAACCATTCATTGTTCGGCTCCCATCCGAAAACCGCGGACTGCGAGGCGATGAGCTGCCCGAGTTCCCCAGCCGCCACCCGCGAGCGCAAAGCAGGTAGCGGCGGGGTGAACCGCAGCATGAAGCCGAACTGGAGGACCCGGTCTGATGACGCCGCCGCTTCTGCCACCATCCTGGCGTCCGCGAGGTCCAAGGCGATCGGCTTCTGGCAGAACACGTGCTTCCCGGCAGCCAATGCGGCAATAGTCTGCCGAGCGTGAAGGCTGTTCGGCGTCGCAATGATAAGGGCGTCGATGCCGGGGCCCCCGATCATCGCCTCGAAGCTCTCGACTGTTTTCAGCCCGAAGTCGCGAGCAAAGGCCTGTGCCGCCGCTTCGTCCAGGTCCATGCAGCTCACAAGCGAGGCACCTCTTACGGAGCGGTAAGCGGCGGCGTGTACCCGGGCGATGCGGCCTGTGCCGACGACGCCGACGGCAATGTCGGCAGTCATCCCGCAACGCCCCCGGAGCGGAACGGGAACAGTACCTTTTGGCCCGTGCGGTCAGACTCGTAAGCCGCGAGTATCATCTCGAGCGCCCGAAAACCGTCCTCGGCGTTTGGTACGGGCTCATCGTCGCTGTTGACCGAGTCCCGGAACGCGATCAACAGGTTCCTGTAACAGTTTTCGTAACGGTCGTCGCCGACGAAATCGAAATAGCTGCGCCCCGTCCAGCCAGGGCTCGTCCCCTGGATTTCGGTCTGCGGGCTCTTCTGGTAATGCAGCTCGATCTCCCCCCGCGTCCCGCTCAACGACGCGTGGTCGGGGCTCGAGAGTGGGCCGAAATAGTCCGGCGCGTGCCAAGTGCTCTCTACGGTCACGATGGCGCCACTTTCAAGGGTGTACGTGGCGATGCCGTAGTCCTCGACCCCGAGGTCCTTGTAGGTGAGTGAGCCCATGTGCCCGGTTACCGATTTGGCCTCGCTCTTGAAAAACCACCGGAAGAAGTCCGTGAAGTGAACGCCATGGTCTATGAACCCACCTCCGCCTCCCTTGACCGGGTCCCGGTACCAGCCCTGGTCGGTGGCTCCCGGGGAATCTTTGATGAACCCTGCGGGGAAGCGGATCGAGTAGAAACCCGATACGAGGTCCCCGACCGCCCCGGCCTCCACCGCCTCGTAGATCCTCTGGTACGCGGGCAGGAACCGTAACAGGTAGGCCATCATTACCTTCACTTTCGTGGCGGACCTCACGATGTCCGCGGCGTCCTCGAGCGTGGTGGCAATGGGCTTGTCAAGCAGCACCGGCTTGCCTGCAGCCGCGGCCAACGCGACATGGGACGCATGTGCGGACGTGTAGGAAGTCACGATTACGGCGTCTACGTCGCTGCTTTGGACAACGGTCGCGTAATCCTCGCTGTAATTGCCGTTGCAGTACTCGTCGGCAAAGCTCGTTGCGAGGTCGGCTCGATCGTCTGCCACGGCAACAAGTTCCATGCCGTCTATGCCCTTTTTCAGCTCTTGGGCGAAAGGATAGGCGTGGTAGTGGTTGTGCAACCCGACGATCCCGAGTCGAAGGTCCGACATAGCGTCCTTTCGTTTACCGAGCACGAACTACCGACGCGCGTCTTCCGTCGGTGGCCCGGACGTAGTTGTTACCGGCACGTAGTTGTTACCGGCACGCAACCTGCCTTCTCGAGCCCCCTTCCGAAGCTCTCACTCAACCGGTTTCCTAAACCGGTTGCGTAACCTAGCACGGAGCCCCACCCGGCACAAGGGCTTGCAAGGAAATTCTTCGCAGTCAGGGACTCGCGGCCCCCGCCGCTTTTAGCTCAGGCTGGACGGCGTCTTAGCGGGTCGTCGGTAACCTTCGGCCCGACGCGGTTGGGACCTCAGGGAACAGGTATTAAGCGCGCTAACGGACCGTAGTTACGGGCGGCGTCGGCTGGCGCCCGTGTACGCTCGGGGTCTGCCCGCTCAAGACGGCGGCCAGCATGGCTGAGTCGGCGTTGCCGCCCGTCTGCACGACTGCCACGCGCTTTCCGGCCATCTGTTCGCGCTCGGCCATCAGGCCGGCGAGGGCGATAGCGCCGGCTGGTTCAGGGACATTGTGCGTGGTCGAAAAAAGCAGCCTCATCGCTTCTGCAGTTGCGTCCTCGCTCACCCTGATGACCCTCGAGGCACCGCTTAATATCGTCTCGATTGCGACGGCATCCGGTACGCGGCAAGCGACACCGTCGACGAATGTCTCCGCTGTGCTCGTTGTAACTACCTTGCGAGCTTCGAAAGACAACGCCACGGCGGGCGCCCTCTCCGAGACCACGCCGATCACCTCGCTGCTCAGGCCCATCAGGTCCCGCACCCCAATGACGCCACAAATGCCCGACCCCACACCGACCGGGACGTATACGGCGTCCAGGCGGTCGACGCCCTCGAACAGCTCTCGAGCGTACGTCGCGACACCGAGCACGAGATCGGGGTGAAACGAAGGGGCGAGCTCGAGCCCGCCCTCTTCGGCCACGTGGGCAGCGTGCTCGCGTGCCGCATCGAAGTCGTTACCGGCCTCCACCAGGGTGGCACCAAGAGCGCGCATTGCTGCGTTCTTGTCGGGGTTATTGCCGTGGGGGACGACGACGGTGACAGGTAGACCGGCGCTTCGTCCCGCGAAGGCCAAGCTCTGTCCGTGGTTGCCCCGCGTCGCTGTCACGAGGCCGGGTACGGTGGGTCGCCGCTGTAGCAAGCGGTCCACGTAGACCAGTCCGCCGCGAACCTTGAACGCACCGACCATGGTGTGGTTTTCGTGCTTGACCCAAACCTGGGCCCCCACTTTGCCGCTCAACAGCGGCCATTGGTGCTGGGGGGTGGGCCCCATCGCGCGACGAACGAGTTCGGTGGCGTAATCGAGGTCTGCCAGGGAAAAAAGCGCGGGGCTCACCATTGCTCAGTCACCTTGGCGAAGCTACCGCAACAGCACGGGTGCCGGTGTGCCTTCGACGTTGAGCGATAGTTCCTCTGACGAGGAAGGCGGTTGTGCGGGCAGGAACAGGCCGGGAAGGAGTGCTCCGACCAGCGCAACGATGCCCGCGACGAGGCAGCCGATGCTGATGCCGTGGATGAAGGCGTTCGAGGCTGCGTCATGGACAACTTGGGCGAGCGCGTGCTGCCCAGAGGCGGCGAGGTGCGCCGAGACGCCGTAGGCACCTCCGACGGATTGATGAGCGACCGCTTTCGCAGATGCCGGGAGCTGGCTGGGGAGCGTCTTGTTGAGCCGGTTGCCGTAGAGGGAGGCGTAGACGCTGCCGATCACGGCGACGCCGAGGGTCCCGCCGAGGAGCCGGGTGGAGTCGTTGACCGCCGAGCCAACTCCCGCTTGGGCCGCGGAGACGGCGCCCATGATGGACTCGGTGGCGGGTGCGGAGGTCAGGCCCAATCCAAGGCCGTAAAGGACCATCTGCATCGCGATGATGTCGTAGCCGGTCGCTATGGAGATGACGCCCGCGACCCAAAAGTAGAAGACGGCCGTGGCGAGGAGGCCGATGGTGACGATGGCCTTGGTCCCGAAACGGACAGCGAGGCGAGTACCGACGACGGAGCCGACGGCAACAGAGACCGCGACCGGGAGAAGGCGTACGCCTGCCGAAAGGGCGCTGTAGTTGTGGATGAACTGGAAGTACTGCGTGATAAGGAAGATGAAGCCGAACAGGGTGAAGAAGGCGATTGTCACTGAGCCGCTAGCGGCAGTGAAGCGCATGTTCTTGAAGAGCCGGACATCGAGCATCGGGTGGTTGCTGCGACGCTCCTGTGCGACGAAGAGGCCGAGAAGGACCATACTTCCGGCGAAGCCGGCGATGGAGGCCGACGCCCCCCAACCACGGTTCGGAGCTTCGATGATCGTGTAGACGATCAGGCTCATAAAAGCCGCGGACAGCACGAACCCCGGCGCGTCGAGAGGGTGCGGCTTCGGGTCCCTCGACGACGGGGCGCATACAGCAACTAAGGCAATCGACACTGCTGCAACTGGGCCGAGCGTAAAGAAGACGCTTGACCAGCTGAAGTGCTGAAGCAGGAAACCGCCGACAATCGGGCCGAGTGCGATAGCGGCGCCGCTGGTTGCCCCCCACAAACCGATGGAGAGTGCCCTCTCCTTGCGTTCGGTGAACACGTTCGTGAGCAGGGACAGGGTTGCCGGGAAGGTCATGGCTGCCCCTATGCCCATGACCGTCCTGGCCGCGATCAGCTCGCCAGCGCTGGTACCGAAGCCGCCGACGAAGCTTGCGACGCCAAAGATGGCGAGGCCCACCATCAGCATGCCTTTGCGGCCGAAGCGGTCGGAAATGCTGCCCGAGGTGAGAAGCAGCGCCGCGAAGGCGAGGTTATAAGCGTCGACGACCCACTGGAGCTGGGTGTTCGTGGCGCCGAGTTCACGCGTCAACGTCGGGAGGGCGTTGTTGACCAGCGTTGTGTCCAGGTTGATGACAAACGCGGCCATCAGCAGGGAGATGAGGATTAGCGGCTTCGAGCGTTCTTGGTGCATGGTAGAAACTTACTACCGCCTAGTGGAGATTGTCAACTAGTTAGAATCACTTATCAACCACACTCTTGCTATACTCGGGATGTGCGAAGTTACGGCCAGTACTGCACGTTAGCCCGCGCCCTCGACGTGGTAGGCGAGCGGTGGACGTTGCTAATCACGCGCGAGCTGCTACTTCAGGGCCCATGCCGCTTCACCGACCTGAAAAACGGCCTACCGGGCATCGCCACCAACCTGCTCTCGCGCCGTCTGAAGGAGCTCGAAGACGATGGGCTGATCACGCGACAAGACGCGCCACCACCGGTAGCAACCACGCTCTATGCCCTCACGGCGGACGGGCTCTCGCTTCAGCCGGTGGTCGATGCACTTGGGCTATGGGGCCGGCATCTCATGGTTGACGAGCACCCCGGGGATGTCTTTCGAGCACACTGGCTGGCCTACGCAGCGGCGTCGTTCACAGCGGACTCCGATCCCGAGGCCGCCCCTGTTGTCGTCCAGCTGATCGCGGGGGACAATTCGGCCTTCATCGAGGTCGGCGGCGGGGAGGTCCGCTCGAGGGTGGGGCGAGCCCCTGCCCCCGAGCTCACACTCGAAGGTCCTCCTCGCGCGATCCTGGGATTGATCAGGGGCATGATCGACGTT
>DATKHZ010000605.1:0-4967 GCA_035509995.1 Acidimicrobiales bacterium
CGCGACGTTGGCTGCAGTCGCTTGCACGCCACCAGGCCCCTGTATTTCGGTGGGTTCCTACAAAGATTCCAAGGGTTTCCAGGTAGGCCTCATCGACGTCTCGGGAAACGGCACTTGGCAAGCTCTGGCGGCACCGGAGCCGTCAAACGACTCACTCGGCGGGCGCCCCGGGAGCGATGCAACGGGGGAAGCTGGTACCGCTCTCAAATCTGCAACGTGCCTTCGGAAAGGGCTATGCATTGCGGTCGGCACCTACAACGATTCGAAGGGGAACTCGGTAGGGCTCATCGACATGGTCCATCGAGGCACATGGCGCGCCGTGCCGGTGCCGGCGCCGGAGAGCCCGTTCCAACTAGGGATCCTCGTCCGCCAGACCGTTACCGTCCAGGCGGTTTCGTGCGCGGCTGATGGTTTTTGCGTCCTTGGTGGTAATTATCAGGACACCGCCGGAAATACTTTCGGGTTGATCGACACTTATGCCGCATAACCCGGGCCATCTCACGAACAACAGGAGAGCTCAGGGTAACGGCAGGCGCGCCGGGGCCTCTTCGGCAAGGCGAGCGGCCCCGGCGTCGTCGGAGGCCCGCGATGCCGCTCGGTACCCGAGAGCCACCTGGCTGCGGTAGTCCTCGACTTCGGCGGCCAGGGTGGCGTCGTCCCAACCCAGCAAGGGCGCGAGCAATTGGGCCGCGGCCAGGGCACTGCCAACGCCGCCGTCGCTCGTCTCCATTGCGATCCTCGTGCGGCGCATCAGCACGTCCTCGAGGTGCCGTGCTCCCTCGTGGGTAACCGCGTAAACAAGTTCTGCCTGCAGGTAACCAGGCGCTCCCTCAACGGGGCCCGCGAGGCGCGGCGCCGTCCTGATCGGGGACAATACCTCGCCGACGAGCCCCCCATAGCGGTGCAACAAATGCTCGGCCCGTGCGAGGCCAATGCCGTGCTCGGCGGCGAGTGCATGCCTCCGGTCCCAATTGCCGTGATAGTCAATCGCCCCTAGCAGGGGTATGTCGCCCGTTTGTGAGCGGGAAGGACGAAAAGATCCATCAGCAACCGCCGCGTCCACCACCTCAGCAGCCATGAGCCTGTAGGTCGTGTACTTTCCACCTGAGACAACGACCAACCCAGGCACCTGCCGGCCTATCGTGTGTTCGCGCGAGAGCTTGGGCGTCTGCGTGGGGCCCCCTTTGGCCTGGCCCTCCCCCGGCCCTCGCACCACCCCGCCCCCAGCTACCAACGGTCTCAGCCCGGCGAAGGTAGCTTCGACGTCTTCGCGGGCGAGCGGCTGAGCAAGCACACGGTTCAATTGGGCGATCAGGTAACCCACATCGCTAGAGGTGGCCAATGGTCGTGCCTTGCCGTACTCCCAGTCGGTGTCGGTGGTCCCAATGAGCCAATGCTCTCCCCAGGGAAGGACGAACAGGACGCTGCGGTCGGTACGTACGATGAGGCCGCTTGACAACGCAAGCTTCTCGCGTGCCACGACAAGGTGAGCGCCCTTCGACGGCCGGACCCGCACCGCCCGGTCGCGGCCGGCGAGGCCTTCGGTCTCCTCAGTCCACGCTCCCGTTGCGATCACGTTCACCCGGGCTCGTGCCTCGAGCTCCTCTCCGGTTTCGGTGTCCCGAAGCACTGCGCCCACGACCCGCTCGCCCTCCCGCAGGAACCTGACGGCTTCCGCCCGGTTGACCGCCACGGCACCGGACGACACGGCCGTGCGGACAACCTCGACCACGTAACGCGCATCGTCAACCTGGCCGTCGTAGTACAAGATGGCCCCGGCCAAGGCGTCCGGGCGGAGCCCGGGTGAAAGGGCAAGTGCGTGCCGCTTCGAAAGATGCCGGTGGAGCGGCAGGCCACGGCGAGCTCCTACCGCCAGGCCGAGCAGGTCGTAAAGAGCAATCCCGGCGCCTACGTAGATCCGTTCGACGACCGGCTTGCGCAGCGGCCACATGATCGGGACGGGGCGGACCAGATGGGGCGCCAGGCGCTGCATTATGAGGGCACGCTCCTTCAAACCCTGCCGGACGAGGTGGAAGTCCAGCATCTGGAGGTACCTGAGACCACCATGGATTAGCTTGCTCGACCGGCTGGACGTGCCGGCGGCCCAGTCCTGTGCCTCGACCAGCCCCACCGAGAGCCCGCGCGTCGCCGCGTCGAGGGCAATACCGGCGCCCGTTATCCCGCCTCCGACGACGAGGACATCGAGTTCCCCGCTGCCCAGGCGCGCCATATCGTCCCGTCGGCGTCCAGGTGACAACGCGTTCGCGACCTCGCCGAGCTGCTCGGTCAACGTGTGCCCATCGTTATGAGCCTACGCTTGCACAGCGCCCCGGGACCGACGAGCCACAGCCCCGGGCGCAGGGAGCCAAAGTGCAGGGTCCGAGTAGAACGGCCGTCCCAGATGCGTGAGTTCGTCGGAGCGATCGACCTGGGGACCACCAGCACGCGGTTCATGATCTTCGACCACGACGCCAGAGTTGTCGCCAGCTACCAACTCGAGCACAGCCAGATCTTCCCGAACCCCGGTTGGGTGGAGCACGATCCCCTAGAAATCCTCGAACGAACGGGTGAGGTGATGCGGGGCGCTCTCTCGTCCGCAGGGCTTGGCCCAGCCGACATGGCTGCGATCGGGCTGGCAAACCAGAGAGAGACAACCGTCATCTGGGACCGGGCCACCGGGTTACCCTTGGCGAACGCGATCGTGTGGCAAGACACACGGAGCGACAGGATCGTAGCCGAGCTTGCGCGCGGCTCGAACGGTGAGCTCGTGCGCCAGAAAACCGGCCTGCCCCCTGCGACCTATTTCTCAGCCGGCAAGCTCCAGTGGGCACTCGACAACATAGACGCCGTCAGACAAGCGGCACGCGCCGGGACAGCGTGTTTTGGGACAATCGACAGCTGGCTCATTTGGAACCTCACCGGGGGGCCACGCGGAGGCAAGCACGTCACCGATGTGACTAACGCCAGTCGCACCATGCTGATGGACCTTCGGACGCTTTCTTGGGACGATGAGCTGCTCGCAATTTTCGGTGTTCCACGCGACATACTCCCGCAAATCTGCCCGTCCTCGGGCCACTACGGGGAGACGGTCATCCAGGGAACGGACCGGGTCGCGGTACCTCTTACTGCGGTCCTCGGGGACCAGCAGGCCGCAATGTTAGGCCAGGTCTGCCTGCGCCCGGGTGACGTCAAGAACACTTACGGCACAGGCAATTTCCTCCTAACGAACACCGGAGGCGAGATCGTAGTGTCCAAGAACGGCCTCTTGACGACACTCTGCTACCAAACAAGCGGTTCTCATCCCGTTTATGCGCTCGAGGGGTCGATCGCAGTAACCGGTGCGGCAGTGCAGTGGCTGAGAGACCAGCTCGGGATCATCGCCGCCGCCTCGGAGATCGAGGCTCTGGCCGGTAGCGTTCAAGACAGCGGGGGCATTTATTTCGTGCCGGCATTCTCGGGATTGTTCGCTCCGTACTGGCGCTCGGATGCACGCGGGTCGGTCGTGGGACTAACCCGTGCGAGCAACAAGGCGCACCTGGCGCGGGCAACCTTGGAGGCGATCTGTTACCAGACTCGCGACGTCGTCTTGGCGATGGAACAAGACGTCGGTACAAGCCTCGAAGTTCTAAAGGTCGATGGGGGCGTCACGACCAACAGCCTTTGCATGCAACTGCAGGCCGACATCCTGGGACGGCGCGTGTCCAGGCCGGTCGTCGCCGAAACAACCGCCCTCGGCGCAGCCTACGCCGCAGGCTGCGCGGTCGGGTACTGGGCAGGCGAGGACGACCTTCGCCAAAACTGGCGCGAGGGCGGGACATGGGAACCGCTCTGGAGCGAAGACCAGCGCCAAGCGGGCTACGCGGGATGGAAAAAAGCGGTGGAGAGAACGCTCGACTGGGTGGATGTCAACTAGGGCTAAGTTGGCCTGTCATGTCGAAGCTCGCAAACTCCCCGCCCCAAGGCGACAAGCCCGTCCCGACGGCCCCGTCACCGCCGCCCTGGTGGCGTCACTACATCTGGCTCATAGCGGTCCTACTGTCCTTCGGCCTTTTGTTCGTGCTCCCAGCGACCCGCGCGAGCCAGCCCGTCACCCTCACCTACTCGCAGTTCCTGAACGACGTGTCCACCAAAAAGGTCAAGACTTTCACGATTAGCTCAAACGGCACGGCTACGGGGTCGTTGAGCAAAGGGGGGACTTACACAACCGTTGTCCCGGTGGAGCTGCCCGACACCACCCTTGTCCCGCAACTGCGCAAGGACAACGTGCAAATAACTGCGGACCTGCCGGGCACCTCGTTGGGTTCGGACATCTTCACGTTGGTGATACTCCTGGCGCCGTTCATCATCGTCTTCTGGCTCTGGCGACGGCTCTCAAAGGGAGCCGTGGGACAGCTCCAGGGGGTACTGGGAGCCGGGAAGTCCCGGGCCAAGGTCTTTGACGCCGACCTGCCGAAGACGACCTTCGCCGACGTCGCCGGCTACGAGGGAGCCAAGACCGAGATCGCCGAGGTCGTCGAGTTCTTGAAGAACCCAGACCGTTACAAGCGCGCAGGCGCCGTCGCTCCGCGCGGGCTTCTCATGGTCGGCCCGCCAGGGACCGGCAAAACCCTGCTGGCGCGGGCCGTCGCAGGTGAAGCCGGGGTGCCCTTTTTCTCCGTCTCGGGTTCGAGCTTCGTAGAGATGTTCGTCGGCGTCGGGGCCGCCCGGGTGAGGGACCTTTTCGCCGAAGCCCGCAAGCGCGCGCCGGCGATCATCTTTGTGGACGAGATTGATGCCATCGGCCAACGGCGGGGCGGGAGCGGGGTGGTATCGAACGACGAGCGTGAGCAGACCCTCAACCAGCTGCTGGCCGAGATGGACGGATTCGACATGTCAGCAGGCATCGTCGTGCTGGCTGCCACCAACCGGCCCGAGATCCTTGACCCGGCCCTCCTGCGGCCAGGGCGCTTCGACCGCCAGGTGACAAT
>DATKHZ010000606.1:0-2626 GCA_035509995.1 Acidimicrobiales bacterium
GGAGTCCCGCCCGTGATCTCGGGCCCAAGCGTCGAAGGTGTCGAGCAAGCGCCCCATTTTGAGGTCTGCGAGCGTGAACATGTTGCGCAGGCCGCCTGAGAAAAGGGCACGGCCGTCTCGTACGTCCGCCCAGCGGCCGACGAGCTCGACCCCCATGGAGGCGAGCGCGTTCAGGTCGAGCGTGTCCCGCGCAGATGTGCCGACAAGCTGCGGCGAAGGTAGCCGTCTGGCGCGGGTCAGGTCGTCGATCTCGTCGTAGCGCTGGTCCCAGATGCCCGAGGCATCCATCCACCACAGCACGTCACGCTCACGGTAGGTCCGGGGCAACCGCACGTGTTCCCCTATTGAGAGGGTCACCGGGCGGCCCGAGCGCTGCAGTTCCGCCGCAAGCTGCACACCGGTGGCAGACGCTCCCACGACAAGCACGCCACCCTCCGCCAGCTGGTCCGGGTTGCGGTAGTCGAAGGGTGTCAGTTGCTGGATGGAAGCCGGTACGGCGTCGGCGAACGCCGCCACTGATGAACGGTTGCAGGCGCCGCTAGCGATTATCACTGCCCGGCAATCGACTTCGCCGCGGCTCGACTTGACGCGGTACCCTTCATGGGAGGGACGCACGGAGGTCACGTCCACCTCGGTACGTACGGGGGCACCCGACACCTTGGCAAAGTTCTCGATGAACTCGACCACCTCTCCCATCGACATGTAGCCGTCGGGATCGGGACCTTCGTAGCGGTGGTGGCCAGGCAGCCGGCTCTGCCAGTTTGGAGTCAGCAGCCGTAAGGAGTCCCAGCGCTCTGTCCGCCACGAGTTCGCGACGTCTCCCCGCTCGAGCACGACATGGTCGAGCGATTGCTTGCTCAGGAAATAGCTTGCAGCGAGCCCAGCATGGCCCGCACCGACGACGACCGCGGCGGTTCGCTCGATGGCTCGGCCTCTCAGGCCACCTCGACGGTGACGCTCGTCGGGTTGGCCAGAGCATCGAACACCGCAGAGCGTTTCTGGGACTGCGCTACCAGCGCTTCGATCTCCTGCTTCGAGGCATCCGCGTCGATCGTGAAGGTCACTTTCAGATCGTTGAAACCGTTGCGGACGTCGCTGTCGACACCGAGGATGCCGCGGATGTCATGGTTGCCCTCGACGGTCGCCTCAACGGAGCGCAACTGGATGCCGCGGTTCTGGGCAACGGAGGCCACCCCGGCGGTCAGGCAGCTAGCCAGCCCGACCAGGAGGTACTCGATCGGGGTGATGCCGTTGTCCTCGGCGGCGAAGATCTCCGGGTGGTCGGCATCGAACACTGCCTCGGACTTATGGCTCTGCTCCGCCCCGAGGCCAAAGAAGTTTTGGATCCTCGTCTCGCTATGAACGCCGTTCTGCCACCTGGATTTGGCCTTCCAGGTGAACTGAGCAGCCTCCGGCGCGCCCTTGAGCACCTCGCGGGCGTCGAGCAGCGCCTGCACATTGACTCCGTTGGTTACCGTGGTCATGTCACTCATGCCCTCCCTCTCAACTTGCCGAATGCCTAAACGGACGGCGTCTCCAGCGCTTCCATGGGGAGACTGTACAGTACTTGCGCCGGGTTGACATAGGCCGGGTGGAGGAAGCCATGGTCGCATCTATAGCGGGAGCCGCCAACCAGTTGGCGGGCTCTGTCGGCGTGGTAGAAGGACAGTACCTGGACCTCCCGCGGCCCGTGCGGCTCGATTGCGGGCGGGAGCTAGACCCAGTCCGTGTGGCGTACGAGACTTACGGCACCCTCAACCCTCGGCGTGACAACGTCATCTTGGTTTGCCACGCGCTCAGTGGCGACGCCCACGCCGCCGGGATCTCGAGGACACCGCCCGAGGAAGGCACGCGCGACGGGTTCGCCGCCCAGGAGCGCGATGGTCTGGCGGCCAAGGCGCTCGGATGGTGGGATGGGATGATCGGCCCCGGGAAGGCCTTCGACACCGACCGCTTTTTTGTGATCTCGACCAACCTCCTCGGCGGGTGCCGCGGGACTACTGGGCCGTCGTCGCCCGACCCGGCCACCGGCAAGCCGTACGGCGCGGGATTTCCCGTCATCACCGTGGCAGACATGGTGCGAGTTGAACGCGCGTTCATCAACGAGCTGGGCATTGACCGGCTTGCTGCCGTAGCCGGCGGTTCCCTTGGCGGGATGCAGGCTCTTGAATGGGCGATCTTGTTCCCTGCCCAGGTCGATGCCGTCGTGGCGATCGCCAGCACCCATGCCCTCCACCCCCAAGGCTTGGCCTGGAACGCCATCGCGCGTGACGCCATTATGCGGGACCCGGCCTGGCAAGGTGGTCACTATTACGGCACAGGGCGCGCGCCCGACGCAGGAATGGGCGTGGCTCGAATGGTCGGCCACATGACGTACCTCTCCGCAGAGGCACTACGCGAGAAGTTCGGCCGGCGGCTGCAGTTCGCTGACGACATTCGCTACACGATCACCGAGCCCGAGTTCGAGATCGAGAGCTACCTTCAGCATCAGGCTGGCTCGTTCGTCAGGCGCTTCGACGCCAATACCTATCTGTACACATCACGCGCCTTGACCTATTTCGACCTTGCTCGCCAGCACGGCGGCGGGTCGCTGGTGCGGGCGCTTGAAGGCGTCTCGGCCCGGACG
>DATKHZ010000607.1:0-3050 GCA_035509995.1 Acidimicrobiales bacterium
TACCAACCCGTCGAGGACAAGGTGGTAGTCAGGTGGGACTTCGGGGAAACCACTGGTCACCGTGTAAAGCTGAAAATAATCTGAGCCCGGAATAAGGTCGGCAAGCCCAGAGCCGGTCCCAGAACTGAGCGGCTGCAGCACATCGGCGACCCACCCGTCTACCGGCGCCCCGAACACCACGCCGAGCGCGCCAATGCCGGCCATGCCCAAAACGACACGCCGGCCGATGGGCTTTCCTCTTGTGGTACCACCTTCGGGTTCCGGCACTAACTTCATGTTCGCGCCAACCTGGCGCTACCGTGGCGCGCCCTCCCCAGCCCAACCCGCAAGGGCCTACTTGATGCGCAGCTCCTCACGGAAGATCCTGCCCCGGCCAAGCTCCACGATCTGGCGGGCGATCGACTTGAACGCTTCGGCAGCTTCGGAGGCAGGTTCGGTCACGACGATCGGCTGGCCCGAATCGCCACCCTGGCGTACCGCCGCGACCAAGGGGACCTGGCCGAGAAGCGGCACACCGAGCTCCTCGGCGAGCTGGGCGCCGCCGCCGTTGCCGAATATCTCGTACCTGGAGCCGTCGGGGGCGCTGAACCAGCTCATGTTCTCGATCACGCCGCGAAGCGGCAGGTTCAGCTTGCGAGCCATGTAGGCGCTCCGCTGCGCCACCCGCTTCGCAGCAACCTGGGGAGTCGTGACGACGTAGACCTCCGAAGCTGGCAGGTACTGGGACATGGACAGGGCCACATCGCCGGTACCGGGAGGCATGTCCACCAGCAGGAAATCGGGGCTTCCCCAGTCCACGTCGCCAAGGAACTGCTCGAGAGCTTTGTGGAGCATCGGGCCCCGCCAGATGACGGGCTGGTCTTCGTTTGCAAAAAAGCCCATTGACATGACCCGCACACCGAACGCGGTTGGCGGTTGCACCTTGCCGTCGCTCATGGTCAGGCCGGCGCTCGTTTCCGGTGTGCCTACGAGCCCGAGCATCGCAGGGACCGAAAACCCGTACACGTCAGCGTCGAGGATCGCGACGCTGTGACCCGCGCCCGCTAGGGCTACCGCGACATTGACCGTGACGGACGACTTGCCAACGCCGCCCTTGCCGGAGCTCACGCCGATCACCCGGGTCGGCCCCGGTCCGGAGGAAAACGGCCCCAAAGCCACTGAGGCCCATGCTACTGGGGCCCGAGGAGTGCCAACCGCAGGTACGATATCTCACAATGGTGCAGCTTGCAGAGGAGGCCGTAGCCGCAGAGGCCCAGGTAAGCCCTGCTGACGCCGGGGGTGCCAGGAAGCCGCTCAGCGGGAGCGAGTTCTCAGCGGTCGTCGCAGCGGTGACCTCGGCGTTCGGGGACCCGACCCGTCGACAGGTCTACCTGCACGTGCGCGACTCAGCCGCGGGAGTGACCGCGTCGCAGGTGGCGATGCGTTTTTCGCTCCACCCCAACGTCGCTCGCCACCACCTGGACAAGCTGGCAGCAGGCGGCTACCTCGAGGTCTTCAGTGCCAGGGCTGCGAGCGCTGGAGCCGGAGCGGCCGGCGCCGGACGACCCTCAAAGCTCTACCGAGCTAGTGGGCCGACGCCGGTCCTCGAAACCTCCAGCCGGGGAGAGGAGCTCCTCGTAGCACTGCTCGGGGGCGCGCTCGCACTCCTGCCGCAACATGCAGCTGAGGAAATGGCAGAACAGGTGGGGTTCGCGTACGGGTGCAAATTGGCCGGGTCAATGGCCGGGGGCGACGGTCAGCGTTCCTTGCGGTCAGCACTACGCGCTGTCGCCGACGCCCTGACAGCCCACGGCTTTTCGGCCCATGCGGAAGAGAGGGGCCGCTCGCTCGCCCTCGTAAAAGATGCCTGTCCCTTTTTTGACGCAGCCCTGCAACACCCCGTGATCTGTGCTGTTGACAGAGGCATGGTGAGAGGAATGTTGAGCGCTTTGTACGGTGGGACAACGGGTCTGGCTGAATCGTCGTCGCGGGCAATGGGTGACGAGAGTTGCACCACGTGCCTGGCTCTGGGTGTCTAATCGCCCGATATTGCAGGGATTTTGTGACAGGATCAGCAGGTGCGGGACGGGGAAAACATGACGTCAACTGAGATGACGAGACCCCTCGAGGCGGGCGTTCGCGTGAGCCTGGAGCTGCCTGAGGCCGGGACATGCGTCGCAGTCGTCGCTTCGACGGGTGCAACAAGCCTGGTGCTCGACCTCCTCGACGATATCCCGGATGGAGAGCTCGAGCCCGGCTCGACGTTCGACCTGTTCATGCCCCGCTCCGAAGGCATCTACCACTGGCTGTGCTCGCTCTCCGCGGCGCCCGAGGGCCAAAGGGCCGAGGTCGAACTGCTGAACTCTGCGATGTTCGTGCAACGCCGTCTCGAGCGCAGGGTAGAGGCGGAGGTACATGCCCGAGTCAGGCGCATCCATTCGGCGCGGCGAGGGCGGCCTTACGAGATGACCGTCGCCGACCTCTCCCATGGCGGCCTGAAACTCGATGGCCCCCACCAGCTCAGCACAGGTGACACCCTCGAGGTCGCTATGGAACTGGGCGCCCCCGTCCATGTCGTTGGCAGGGCCGTGATGGCTTACCCAACGCCCGTCGGCTCCTGGGTGGCACACGTGAGTTTCCTCGAAGGCCAACGCGATGTGATCGAGGTCGTTGACGCCTATGTCGCCCGCCAGTTGCGCGAGCGCTCCTCCTGAGATCCGCAAGCGCCGCATAAGGCGCTAAGCCGGCAACCGACGAAGCCTTTTCAAGGCGCGAGGCGAGCCGCGCCGATAGAGCTAGCGAGGCCGGTTCGCGGGCAGCATCCCACGGGCCAAGCAGCGGCCAAGGTGAACGGATCGGCAAGTCGGGTCAGCAGTTGAGCACAACGAGGAGAAAATGGCAGCCGTAGCCGCTATCGCAGGGCCGCTGGAAGCAGGGACGCGAGTCGCAATAGAGCTACCGGGGGCAGGTGCCCGCGCTGCGCAGGTAGCGGCGTGCGACGGCCGGACCTTGATGCTCGAGTTGCTGGAAGAACTGCCGGCCGGGAGCCTGGAAGAAGGGTCCGTAATCGA
>DATKHZ010000608.1:0-9552 GCA_035509995.1 Acidimicrobiales bacterium
CGTACAAACAACGCGACGACCGGGTTCAGCCCTATCGCTATGAACAGCGCCAGCCCGATCAGGACCAGGACACTCGCGACGTCCCCAATGCCGACGGCGATCACATAGGCCACGGCGACGCCTAGGGCGCCGGTGAGCCCAACGAAAAAGGGCGCCCGCCGGTCAAGCGGCCGGCCCATTACCCCAAGCGGGTTGTCCCCGTCGGTTGGCGGAACTACCGGCAGCACCAATACGTCAGCCGCCGCTTCGTCTAATAGGTTGGCGGCAACCTCCTCAGCATCTTCTTCATCAACAACTGCTACTACTGCAACGTCTCCCGAGGGGTCAGAGGTCATTAGCCCAGCTCGGGGAGCTCGCAGCGGGGCCCTGACCCAGATCGGCAAAAGGGCCCCGAACGACCTCGACATGGTGGGTCGTTTGCGCGAGGTACTTGGTCAGTTCCTCTTGAGGATCTTGGTTAACGACGCACTTTGACGCAGTCTTGTACACCTGCACTCCCCCCAGCTCGGCTTCCAGCGCTTGGAGGAGCAATTTCGGTGAGCTGAGCATCCTTCATTTGCTCCCTTCAGGCCGATCGGCGGCACCAGGTGTGCTTGGTACCCTGCGCGCGCTTGCGACAAACCAGCACCGCCGCCATTCGTGTCACGCGCAGTTGCACGCCAAGCAGCTGGGCCCGCACTGCGAGCCGAGAACGGGAACGCCTTCTCTGCCATGACCAATCTCCGCCGTTAAGGTTCTTGACGCAATGGGTAAGGCCGCTTGCCGGTAGGTCATCGGCCCACCTCGACGACGGCGACAGCGTCAACGGGAAGGATCAGCCTTCCGCCAGCCAGACGGACGCCGGGCCCAGAGCCGGCCAACACCACAGAGCCGGGCGGCACCGTGAAGCTCGCCGGGCCGGCCCCGAGGTTCACCACGATGTCGATGCCGGCGCGGTGTACGACGAGCGTGCCGGCCGCCTCGTCGACGTCCACTTGAACGCTGGACAGTCGGGGGTCGGCGAGCGCTCGTAGGCGCCGGCGCCACCCGATCAGCTGCTGGTACCACGCGAGCAGCCCGTCGTGGGGCGCCTTGGCGCACTCGTCCCAGCGGAGCTTGGACGCCTCGAAGGTGGTTTCGGCCTGCGGGTCAGGCACCTGGCTCGGATCCCAGCCGAAGGAGACGAACTCGCTGCGGCGCCCGTCGCTGACCGCCCGGCCAAGGTCAGTGTCGCGGTGGTCGGTGAAGTACTGGAACGGTGAGGTTGCCCCCCACTCCTCGCCCTGGAACAGCATCGGCGTGAACGGCCCGGTCAGCAGCAAGGCGGCGGCGATGCGCAGGCGCCCCTCGCTCATCAGGGAGCTGCTGCGTTCGCCGATGGCACGGTTGCCGATTTGGTCGTGGTTCTGGGTGAACACTACGAACTGGTAGCCCCGCAGTCCCTCCGGCGCGCGGCCGTGGTTCATCTGGCGATGCGTTGACCACTGGCCGTCGTACGCCCAGGCCTGGCGGAGAGCCTTGGCCAGCAACTCGAGCGAACCGAAGTCCTCGTAATAGCCGGAGCGGTCGCCGCTGAGCGCGGCGTGCAATGCGTGGTGCCAGTCGTCGGCCCACGCGGCGTCGATCCCCAGGCCCCCGAGGTCTGGCGGGCGCACTAAGCGAGGGTCGTTGAGATCGCTCTCCGCGACCAGGTACAGCGGCCGGCCGGCCCCGGCGGCCAAGACGCCGACCTCATCGGACAGCTCTTCGAGGATGTGGCGTGCCGACTCGTCGACGATGGCGTGCACAGCGTCGAGACGAAGCCCGTCGCAGTGGTAATCCCCCAGCCACATCAGCGCGTTGTCGACAATGAAGCGGCGCACCTCGACGCTTCCCGGCCCGTCGAAGTTCACCGCGGCGCCCCAGTTGGTCTGATGGCGCTCAGAGAAATACGGCCCGTACTCGGCAAGGTGGTTCCCGGCCGGCCCCAGGTGGTTGTAGACCACGTCCAGCACCACTGCGAGACCGGCATCGTGGCAGGCGTCGACGAAGGCCTTGAGCCCGTCAGGGCCGCCGTAGGAGTGATGTGGGGCGAACAGGTCGGCGCCGTCGTTACCCCACCCCCGGGCACCGGAGAACTCGGCGACCGGCATCACCTCCAGGGCGTTGACACCGAGGCTCACCAAATGCTCGAGCCCCTCGATGGCCGCGTCGAACGTGCCCGCACGGGTGAACGTCCCGATATGCAGCTCGTAGAGCACAGCCCCCGGCAGCGGCACCCCCCGCCACCCCCGGTCGCCCCATCGGTAGGCGCCGTGGTCGACGACTTCGGAGAGGCCGTCGATGCCGTCGGGCTGGGACAACGAGCGGGGGTCCGGCCTAGTCGGGCCGCCGTCAAGGGAGAACCCGTAGCGGCTGCCCGCGCCGGCGTCGTCGACGACAGCCTGCCACCACCCTCCCCCCGAACGGCTCATAGGAAGGTGACGTGCTCCGACGACCACGTCGACGCGGTCGGGCCTGGGCGCCCATACCGAGAACCGATGGCCCATCAAACCGCTCGGGAAATGACGGCGACGGGCACCTCGGCGAACAGTTCAGACAACCGCCGCGTTCCCCCGTCGACATGGTGGCCGGTGACGGCGTCCCGCCCCCCTCTCGGCGGTAGCTCGACGGTGGTACCACCCCAGTCGTCGCCGCCCCGGCAGGGCACCACGACCGTCAAGCCGCCTCGGCGGAAGCCGACGACATCGTCCGCTCGGCACCCTTTCGCGACGAGGGGCTCGTAGCCGGCAGGTTCGTAAGAGCCGGGGTCGGCCTGGCGGTGCGCCAGCAGCCGGTGGACGACGAGCAGTTTGGAGGACCCGAGCTCGTCCGAGCCGGTCCCGCCGGCACCCCCCGGGCGTACGGCCGCCAACAACCGGCGCCGCACGCCGTAGTCGACCTGTCGGCGGTTGTCGGGATCCACCAAGCTCAGGTCCCACAACTCGCTGCCCTGGTAGAGGTCGGGCGTCCCCGGGCACGTCAGCAGCAGCACCGTCTGGGCTAGGGAGTTCCGGCGGCCCCGCTCGATCAGCCGCTGGTCAGCCAGCCACGAGACCAGAGCGCCGGTGAACAATTCGTCGGCGAGGACCGCCCGCACAAAGGCTTCCAATGCCTCGTCGCAGGCCGCCACAGGGTCGGTCCACGACGTGTGGACCTTCGCCTCCTTTGTGGCCTTGGCCATGAAAGCGACCGCCCGCTCCGCGTCGATCGGCCACGCACCCAACAGCGTCTGGAACAGCAGGTACACGTCGTTGCGGTCAGGCAGCCCGTCGCGCCGGTAGGGCTCGACCAGGTTCATCCACCGCTCGGCCGCCGCCCGCCACTCGTCGGGCAGCTCCGAGACCACGTTGATCCTGGCCCGCACGTCCGCACTGCGCTTGGTGTCATGGGTCGACAGGGTCAACATCGCCTCCGGCCACTGAACGGCCGCGGCTGCCGTCGCCTGATGGAAATCGGCAACCGGACGGCCGAACACGCCCGGGTCCCCGCCCACCTCGTTGAGTGAAACAAGGCGGTTATACCTGTAAAACGCGGTGTCCTCGACGCCCTTGGCCATCACCGGCGCCGTCAGCTGGGCAAGACGCTGAGCGAACTCCATCTCACCGGCGCCGGGGTGCTCACCCAACGCGAGCTCGCTGAGAAAGCCGAGCAGCTCAGCGTCCAACTCGGGGCGAGCCGCACGAGCGGCTTCGGCCGCAACCCGGACCTGCCGGCGGTCCTCGTCGCTCGCCGGCTGGGCCGGCCGCACATACGTGCGGTACACCCCGAAGCGGGCGACAAATTCCCGTAACGTGTCGCGAAGCTCCCTACGGGTGTGGTCGCGGTGACGGCGGTAGCCGTCGGAAAGCTCCGCCAGGATCCCGACGAGACGCTCGACCTCGGCCGCCAGCTCGCTGGCCATCACCTGATGCTTGCAGAGCTGCACGATCTCCCGGTAGCTCGCCGTTTCCCCGGTTAGGGCCTGGTACGTCGTCGTCATGGCCGGCTCGTTACGGCTCTCGACGAACAAGTTGTTGACCCGTACCAGAAAGTCGTAGCCCGACGTCCCGGCCACCGGCCACGACCGCGGCAGAGGTTCGCCTGGCTCCAGGATCTTCTCCACCACGGTGTACGCGCTGCCCGTCGCCGCGGCCAAGTCGTTCAGGTACTTCTCCGGGTCCCGCAGGCCGTCCACATGATCGATTCGGAGCCCCTCGACGGTGCCCTCCCTCACCAGCTCCACGATCAGCCGGTGCGTCAGGGCGAACACCTCGGGATCCTCTACTCGCACGCCGATCAGCGAATCGATGTTGAAGAACCGGCGGTAGTCGAGCTCCTCGCTCGCCGTGCGCCAACGGGCGAGGCGGTAATTCTGACGGCGCAACAACGCGTCCAGACGGTCGGGGTCGGCGTTGAGCGCGTCGATCTCGTCATCGATCGCAGAGGCGATCGAGTCGTCGGCCAGCAACAGCTCCTCGAGCCGGCCCCGTAACGCCAAGTGTTGCTCGTGGCGTTCCCTGACAGCGGCCGCGTCGGTCTGTCTCGAGGTCGGCAGCGCCCCGTACCCCTCGGCGAGCCGGCCGAGCGCCTCTGAGCCCGCTCGGCGCGCGGCCGCTGCGAGCAGCTCGTCCAAGCTGCGAGGCGACACTGGTAGCTCGTGATCGTGATAGCGCACTGCCACGTCGGCGCCGCTGCGCTCTAGGACCAGCTCGCCGGCCTCGAGCACCCGGCCGTAGTGGTCGTCCAACACCGGGACCAACACCGTATGCGCCGCGGACCGGTCGCTTCCCTCCCAGTCGATGTCGAAAACCGCCGCATACCGGCTCGCCGGCCCGTTCTCCAGCACGTCCCACCACCACTTGTTCGTGGCGTCGGTCGCCATGTGGTTCGGGACGATGTCTAGCAGCTGTCCTAGCCCGGCCGCCCGCAACGCCCCCACCATCCCCGCGTAACCGGGACCGCCGCCAAGTTCGTGGTTCAGCCGCTCAGGGTCGACGACGTCATAACCGTGGGTGCTGCCCGGGGCGGCCTGCAAGTAGGGCGAGCAATACAGATGGCTCACACCCAGCTCCGCCAAGTAGTCCGCGATGCCCGCCGCGTCAGCGAAGCCGAACTCCTTCGACAGCTGCACCCGGTACGTCGATCGCAAAACCACGAACCCACCCCTACCCCGGCTCAGCGCTGTCGCACACCCTACCCAGCACTTAGCCCCGCCGCCACCGCGCACTAGCCAGGCGTTTTCGTACGCCCTCCGCCTCCCTGTCGCTCAGCCACTTTTCATGGCAGTGACCGATCCGTCCCGGATCGTGGGCGACACTGACGCTGGTGAAAAAAAATCGGCTCGGCGGTGACCGATCGGGCCGTCGCGAAAACACGTTTGCGGTTTTCGGCGCAGGCCGCCTCCATTTTCTCCCGACGCTGCCTTGATCAGGATGTCCCGCGGTCACCTGGCCCGAGGGGAAGACCAGAGCCGTGGGGCGACGCTGGAGTTTCGTCTCGTACCGGCCGGGACGCGACGCTGACCACCCGCCAGCGGCCGGTGCGGACCTTTTGTACGCGCCGGGCAAGCCGGTGCCCGCCCATACGTATCAGGAGGTGGCGCACCGGGCCGATCATGAGGAGCAATCCGAGGGCGTCGCCGATGAACCCCGGCACGCAGATCATGACCCCGCCTATGAGGATGACCAGCCCGTCGAGAAGCTCCCGGGTGGGCATCTCCCCGCGCACCAGCCTCTCCTGGGTGTGTGCAAGCACACCCAGGCCGACCTGCCGGACGACAAAGGGGCCGAGGGCGCTGACAACGATGAGGAGCCCTAGCGCCCAGAGAAAGCCGATCTGGTGGGCGACGGCCACGAAGGCGACAATCTCCGCTGCAATAAACAGGAGCACGCCGAGAAAGATCACACCGGAAGGTTAACGGTTCGCACGACTAATCGGTGAACGAGTACTCCGGTTACGCTTTCACGTCCTGATCCCCAATCCCTCAGACAAGACGGCTACGGGCCCACCAGAAGCAGAAGCCACCCAAGGCGAGGGCCAGGCCGACGAAGATTGCCGCCTCGCACCACTGGAACGCCCAATAACGACTAGCAGGCTGGTACACAAGTGCTTCTCTTAGCTTGCCAATACAGGCGGGCGCAGCGCGGCTTTGCAGGCAGGCAGGTTGGTCGAAAATGCCACCGGAGACGAGATGGCCCGCTTTGTTGACGACCTGGGCTGAGTACACCCAAGCACCGGGCTTGGCTCCGGTCAATGTAAGCGGCCCGTTGTTCGTCTGGTTGTACGACATTCCTGAGGTGACCTCGAGCGGAGTTACAACGCGCAGCGGCGCGATCAGGTGTGGCCGTACCCAGTGCGTAAAGACAAGTCGAACCGTGACAAAGACGACGAGGGTGGTCGCCATTGCGGGCAACATCCGCCGGATGACCGCTCCAGCCGTCGCTCCGAGCGTGAAAGCAAACGCCGCGTACCCGATGGGGACGATATCCCGTTGATCGAACACAGATGTGAACTGGTTCATGTTGACCCGGTCGAACGGGCTCGACCACCAGGTCACCATGAGGCTGAGCAGTCCGCTCGCGGCCACACTGGCAAGGCCGATCAGACCGAGCTTTACCAAGATCCACCGACTGCGGGTGATCCCTTGAGCCCACACCAAGCGCTCGGTCCCGGTCTCGAGTTCTCGGGAGACGAGTGGTGCCCCCCAGAACATTCCAGCTAGGAGGGGAAGCGCAATGACGACGTTGCCGAGATCCTGCAAAAGGTGGTCCTTGGAAAGGAACACGGTCGTCGCCGCGACGCAGTCCCCGTGCCCTGCACAGTTCGCGACGGTGGTGTCGTAGAGGTGGACCAGGTTCGGCCCCGTGACCGCCAGCGCTATGGCGATGATGGCCAAGGCGGCAGTCGCGATGGCGGCTTGCGCGCGGAACTGAAGCCAGGCGAAGCGGATCACTACACCACCCCCAATGCCGGCCGGGGAACCGGCTCGGAGCTGCGCTCCTGCGCGGCCATGTAGGCGAGCACCAAGTCGTCCAGCGTCACCGGCTTGACCGACCATGCTGGGTCGAGAACTGGCTGGCGCGTGCGCACGAGGAAGGTGCTCTGCTTGTCGGTGTGGCTCTCCTCGATGACCGCCTGGTCGGCGGGCAACGAGCGCGGGTCGCGTCGGGGACCTGTCAGACGGTGGTGATCCGCCAGAAGTTCGGATAGCTCACCCGCAACCTGCACCTGCGATGACACGAGGACGATGATGTAGTCACAGACCCGTTCGAGATCGGCAATTAGGTGCGACGAAAGCACGACGCTGACCTCGTGTTTGGCGACGATCTCCATCAACCCCCCTAGGAATTCCCGCCTTGCGAGCGGGTCCAAGCTGGCTACGGGCTCGTCGAGGAGCAGGATCTCGGGCCTCTTCGCAATTGCGATCGTCAGCGCCAGCTGGGCCCGTTGCCCGCCGGAGAGTGAACCTGCCTTCTGGCGTGGGTCGAGCCGGAGCTGGTCGATCCGACCCTGAGCCAGTTCTTGGTCCCATTTCTGGTTGAGGTACCCGCCCATGCGAAGGTGCTTGGCAATCGAAAGCCCGGCGTAAGTTGGGGTGTCCTGAGCGACGAACCCGACCTTGCCGAGCTGTGCCGGACCGTCACCGGGGCGGCCGCCGAGCACGGTGATCGACCCGCAAGTCGGGCCGAGCAACCCGACGGCGAGGTGCAAGAGGGTCGTCTTGCCGGCTCCGTTCGGGCCCACCAGCCCGACGACCTTGCCCTCAGGGATGGACAGGGTGCAGTCGCGAAGCGCCCACTTGTGCCCGTAACGCTTGCCGAGACCGTTCGTCTCGATGAGGGCGGTCACGCCACGCCTTCGGCGAACGAATCGCGGACGGCTGTGCGGTAAATCGCCTCGATGTCATCGGGACCCAGGCCGGCGGCGCGTGCCCTTCGCAGCCACGCGTTCATCGACGTGAGGAAGCGTTCCTGAGCGGCGGGGTCGCTCCTGGGGAGCGTCCCGACTACGAACGTGCCCTGTCCGGGGCGAGGGCGTACCAAGCCTTCTCGTTCGAGGTCACGGTAAGCCTTCAGCACCGTGTTCGGGTTGATCGCCAACTTGGCGACGACCTGCTGTGCGGTCGGCAATTGGTCCCCCGGCTCGAGGATGCCGAGCTGCAGGGCCTGGCGGACCTGCTGGACCAGCTGCAGGTAGGTGGCGACACCTGATGCGGTGTCGAGCTGGAACTCGATCACTAACTGCCCTTCCACTAATTGCTGCTTCCACTAACTCTTTAGTTGAAGAGTACATGCCCGGACGAGCCGGTGCAAGACCACTCTCATGGCAGGTCACATGGCAGGCACCACTCAATGCGCTAACGTGCGCCGAAAGCTACTGAGTTGATGGGAGGCTCAATGAGCGAAGACGAAGGTCCCGCTGAACCCGGGAACCCGCCCCCACCGGCCACCCCGGCCGGCCCACCCCCCGGCGCCCCATTTGGTGGCCCGCCACCGTCCGGCCCAGCGCCCGCATCTGGGCCAGGCGCCCCGCCGCCGGCATTCAGTGTCCAACTGCCGTCAATCGACGTCCAGGCGCTGGCCAAGACGCCCTGGGTGGTCGGAGCGGCCGCCATCCTGATCGGGCTCGCCCTGTACTGGGCCGGGTCGATCCTCTCGGCGTTCCAGCATGACGCCGGCTATGACGCGCGCCAACGGATCGTCCACTTGCTGGGGCCGGGCAACGTCGACTGGGCGGTCTTCGTCCTCTTGGCGGTGGCACTGGTGGTGCTGGGAAGCTCGGGGGAGGCGAAACGGGCGCCGCTGGCCAACTTCCTCTACCAACTGCTGCTACTCGCCGCCGCACTGATCACGGTGGCTTCGGTCATCAACGCCGTTATCTATCTCACCTACATCGGCAGCAGTTTCGATGCGTCGATCTACGAGTTCCTGGAATACCTCGCCGGGGCCCCCATCGCTGGAGCTGCCGCGCTTTGGGCCTGGCGCGCCAACCCCATAGCGCTGCCGGGACAGAAGCCGAAGGCGCCATAGCGCGGCGGGCCCACCCAAGCTCGCTCCCTTCCCGGGCTGCGGTCCGCGGCGTCGCCGTCGGCGCGGCCCGGGCCCTCGCTGGCCTCAGCGCCCGAGGGTTAGCTCGCGTCAATCAGGAGCTGAGGAAGCCGCCCGACTGGTGCTCCCACAGCCGCCGATAGGTACCGACCGTCCCAGCCAGGAGGAGTTCGCGATGAGTCCCCGTCTCGACCACCCGGCCTGCGTCGATGACGATTATGCGGTCGAGGTGGGCGATGGTGGACAGCCGGTGGGCAACCACCAGCGCGGTCGAGGCGGACATCAGCCGCCACAGCGCCTGCTGGACGTAACGCTCCGACTCGGAGTCGAGGGAGCTGGTCGCTTCGTCGAGGATCAGCACCGGGGCGCCCTTGAGCATGGCTTGGGCGATGGCCACCCGCTGGCGCTGGCCTCCGGACAGCTTGAGGCCCCGTTCGCCCACGACCGTCTGGTAGCCCTCGGGTAGCTCCCGCACGAACTCGCTCACGTGGGCCGCCGTCGCTACCCGGCGGACCAGGTCGATGTC
>DATKHZ010000609.1:0-4771 GCA_035509995.1 Acidimicrobiales bacterium
CCCATGGTGCTCGTAAGTCGGACCGTCTTATCGCCGGTGCAGATAGTCGATAGCGCCCATACCGATTGCTACGCTAAGTCGGCCATGGGCAATACGGAGCGTGAGCGTCTCTTCGCCGTACTCGAGGAGCTTGGCTGGACGATCGCGGGGACCAACAAGAAGGGCTACGTCAAGGCGCTCTGTGGCTGTGGAAAGCACAAGATGTGGGTACACAAGACTCCATCGAACCCGTACTACTACGACCAGCAGATGAAATGGGTCAAACGCCAGGGGTGTCAGTAGGAGCGATATTCGTCACCGGGCGGCGAAACCAGCCACCTACCGGGAGCTGGTCTCTTATAGTACCGTTAGCAGTTGTTAGCAGCTCCACCCAATCCGCGGTCATGCCGTCACTGGATGTGTTCAAGGTTGGTCCAGGAGCGCCGACAAACAGGAGGAGGTGAGGACTACGAAGTACCTGGTATCACTCGTGTGCCTTGTAACCGTTATAGGACCAAATGGTGAGAAGGTGCCCAACGAGGACGAGATTATAGAGAGCCACCTTGACCAGGTAATGGAGCAGCTCATCGAGTTACACGCCACAGATCCCAGCATCAATTTGGTGTGCAACCAGGCGACACTCGGGGTTCTAATTGAGGTCGGCAATCCCATTGATGCCACGCTCCTGGCTAGTGGCTACCTTCGCACTGCAATCCACGCCGCCAACGGGTCCACGCCAGATTGGCCAGATCCTCAGAACAAGGCCTGGTCGGTCAAGGTTCTTAGCCTTAGCGCAGAACCGGTCGCAGAGACAGAAGAAGCGGAAGTCGGCGAACTAGTAGGGGCTGCCTAGCTTCTCCCGGCTCCTCCCCGGCCGCCGCTTCCTGCCCGGCAGGGGTGCCAGCAGTACTGGTGGCCCTGGCAGAGCTGCACTACGTCGTCAGTCGCCGGCGTTCTCCAGGACCTTCGACCGCCGGGTGCGCCGGCCACTGTTTGCGGGACTCCCTGTCCTCCGCCTTCATGACCTATGCCACACCTGGGCGACACTCGCCCTTGCTGCCGGCGTCGACGTCACCATCGTGGCCCGCACGTTGGGGCACAGCTCCCCGGCTACCACCTGGGCCACCTATCAACACGTAGTCACAGGGATGCAGGCCGACGCCGCCGAGAAAGTGGCGGCGTTGATCTTCGGCGCTTAGCGGTGAGGAGTGCTACCAGTCGTGAGCATGTAGACAGTGGCGGCAGAGGTTAGCGACGCCTGGCCAATGTTGAGCAGCAGTCCAACTCGCTCAAGAAGTCGCCAAGTTTTTTTGATCGTCTCGTTTTCGGCACCTCGTTTTCGGGTTTCCTCTGGCAATAGCAGGGTCGTCCCGAGCACCTGATCGAAAGCCTGTTGGAGTGGCTGGTTGCCAAGTAGGGCATAGTCGTCAATGGCCGCGAGGAGTGCCGATAGTTGCGCCCGAGCGTAGGCCCGGAGGTCCTCGTCAATCTCCACCTCGTCGACTTCGGCGATCAGCTGGAACAGGTCCGCTCGCAGGGATTCGAGGTCCCCTTCAGGGATGGCGCTCTCGGCAGCGCGTCGTGCAAGCAGGTCCTCGCAGAACTCGACGCCTCGGACTACCTCCGCCCGGAGATGCCGCTGAAGGCTGTCCCACCGGACATCGAGGTTAGTCTGGGCCATCAGGGCGCGAAGGTCTGGGAGCCATCCCAGATACAAGCGGTGATTGACGTCTGGAAGGGCCCGAACAGCACCCTCGACGTTGTCAAGCAGCTTGGAAACCTTTCCTAGTCCAGAGAACAACGGCCCGGCCGTCTCTCCCACACGGAGGGCGCCCGCCCAGATCTTGTTGGCAGGCAAACCCCCGTTCGACCCCGCCAGCACTCGCACGAGAGTCAGCAGAGGCTTCGCCGGATTTGTGAACGTCGCTAGGTCCGCCCCCTCAACGGGCATTGCTGCCCCCCTTTTGTGACCAAATAGTGACCGTCGGGCTTCTGGCGGCCGTTTTTCTCAGAAAGCCCCAGGCGCTGACCTGGGGCTTTATGGTGCAACGGTGGCTCGGGGGGGAGGACTCGAACCCCCAATTACAGGGCCAGAACCTGTCGTGTTGCCGATTACACCACCCCCGAACGGGCAGGGGTCATGCTAGCCGCCTGGGCGCCCAGCGGTGAGCTCCGGGCCTTGGGGCATTCGCCAACCGTTAGAGTTTTGCGATCGGGCCCATTGAACAACTTGTAGCGGTGGCGCACAGCTCGGCGGCTGCGGGCGTCCATCCGTCCACCTGGCTGCTCGCGTGTGCGGGGTTCGCGGGTGGCCTTGCTGTGGGGGTCGCTGGCATGGGCGGGGGAGCATTGATGACTCCGGCGCTCGTGCTGCTGTTCAAGATCGATCCCCGTGTCGCAATTGCGAGCGATCTCGTGAACTCCCTGGCCATGAAACCGGTGGGGGCAACTGTCCACGCCCTTCACGGCAGCGTCAACTGGGCCCTGGTCCGGCTGCTGGTAGCGGCTGGCGTGCCGGCCGCATTTGCCGGTGCTTGGTTCCTCAACCAACTCGGTGACAGCGCCGCCGATCAGGGCCACCTGAAGACCTTGCTCGGCTGGGCACTGGTCGTTGCCTGCGCCAGCCTCGTTACCAAGACCGCTCTCAGCGCCCGGCTCCGGCGGCGGGGCCGCGTCGCCGACAACCCGGCCCCTTGGCGCCTGAAGCCCGCGCCGACCCTGCTCGTCGGTCTGGTCGGAGGGTTCATGGTCGGCATGACCTCCGTTGGTTCCGGCTCGTTGGTGATCGTCCTGCTGATGCTGCTCTACCCCCGCCTGTCCTCCAATGTCCAGGTCGGTACCAACCTCGTCCAGGCCGTTCCGCTGGTGGCTTCTGCCGCGCTCGGCCAGCTCTTTTTCGGCCACATCAACTTCGACGTGGCTGGCGGCCTGATCATCGGCAGCGTTCCGGGGACTTTCATCGGCGCCCGCGTTTCGACCCGCGCACCTGACCACGTCGTGCGGCCCATAATCGTCGCTGTTCTTACGGCATCCGGCTTGGGGCTTCTGATCACAAGCTCCTCAGGCCTTGCATGGGCGCTAGGTTTCACAGCCCTCGTAGGGCTGGCCCTGTGGGGCGCCGTCGACGCCACCCTGCACCTGTCAGAAGATTGGCAGGCGGTTGGCTTCGACCGCACGACCTGGGTCGCCCTGATGGGCATTGGGGCACCGGTCGGCATCGGTTTCGTGGCCAGCGCCCTTTACGCCCTGCGGATCCGGCCTCGACTGGTGAGCCTGGCAGGACAAGGCTCTCACACGTAGGGTTTCGCACCCACGTCGTGGTACGAGTTCGGGAGCCGCGCTCGAGGTTTCTTGGCGTGGTTAGGCGTTTCTCGGTCTAATCGCGTGGACTTTTGTTGCCTGAAGCACGCCGAGGTAAGCGAAACCATCCCGAGGTACCAAAACCACGCCGAGGTACCGGTGAGCCCAGAGCCCCCGAGTCCCATCTCGAGCCCTGACGCCTCGAGCCCGAGCCCCGAGCCCCAGCTCGCGCCTGAGGCCTTACGACTCGAGCGTGGCCCGCTCCCGGGCGGCGGTAAGGCGGGCGAGGGTTCGCCGGCGCCCGAGTTGCACGAGCGACTCGAACAAAGGCGGGCCCACCGTGCGCCCCGTCACCGCCAGGCGGACCGGTGCCTGCGCCTTGCCGAGGTTGCCGATGCCGGCTACCTCCCCGGCCGCCAGGGTGGCGTCGCGGATCGCCGATGCCTCCCAATCGCATTCGGCGTAGCGAGCCTCGGCGGCTTCGAGCAGGGCGACGAACGCCGGCTGCTGGCGGCGGACCTTTTCCCATTCGGCCTGCTCGATCTTGATCTCGGGCAGGTACAAGAAGTCGACCATGGAGTAAATCTCTGCGAAAGTGCGGGCGCGTTCCTGGACGAGGGGAGCGATGGGGCCCCAACGTGTGGTAAGCCATCCATTGGCCCTCGAAATGAGCTCCCCGGGAGAAAAGTCCCGTAAATAGGCGGCGTTTACGGAGGCCAGCTTCTGCTCGTCGAAAAAGGCCGGTGAGGACTTGACATCTTCCAGGCGGAACTCGTCGATCAGCTCGGCCCGGGAAAGGACCTCCCTGTCCCCACCCGGCGACCAGCCCAGCAGTGCAAGGTAATTGAGCATCGCCTCGGGGAGGTACCCATCGTCGCGGTAGTCCTCGAGGGCGACTTTGTCACGCCGCTTGGAGAGCTTCTGGCGGGAAGCGTTGACGAGCAGCGGCAGATGAGCGAAAGCAGGAGGCGGGCCGAGCTCGAGGGCGGCCCGGAGCAAGAGGTATTTGGGCGTGTTCGGCACGTGGTCCTCACCTCGGACCACGTGGGAAATCGCCATGTCCCCGTCGTCAACGACGTTAGCCAGTATGAATAGCGGCTGACCATTGGACTTACGCACGCTGAAGTCCTCTATGGACGAGTTCTCGTAAACGACCTCTCCACGGATGATGTCGGGCCAGGACGTGGTCCCGCTATCGGGCGTGCGGAACCGCAGCAGCCGTCCGATAGCCGGCTCGAGCCCGCGGTCCCTGCAGTAGCCGTCGTAGCCGGGGGGACGCTTGGCGGCCTTGTTGCGGGCGGCAACCTGTTCGGCGGTGCAGTCGCAGGCGTAGACGAGGTCCTTGGACAGCAGCTGCTCGATCGCTTTTTCGTAGAGCTCGCCCCGCTCGGACTGGAAATATGGGCCCTCGTCCCAGTCGAGACCGAGCCAGCGCATCGCACGCTCGATCCCCTCGGAGTGCTCGGCGCGGTTGCGCTGAGCGTCCGTGTCC
>DATKHZ010000610.1:0-7265 GCA_035509995.1 Acidimicrobiales bacterium
AGGTCTTAGCCCCGCCGCCAGCAACCGCTCCGCAACCGGGTCGGAAGCAAAATCTGCTTCGACGAAGCGCACGTGTTCCGTACCGATCTCGAGGCGGCGAAGGCGTGCGAGCTTGTCCTGCTGCGTCGAGGGAAGGTCCACTTCGAACCAAGTGACACCGGGCTTTGCGTACCTCAGAGCTCGGCCGTCATAGCCGGCGGCCCCGACTACCACCTGGCTGAAACCTCGTTCGAGAGAGCTCACGACCACGCGGTCGAAAAAGGTCGTGCGCGCTCGAAGGTAATCATGCATCCTTCCTGCGGGCATCCCGTGCTGCGGCCAACCCGCGACATCGGTCGCCAGGGCCATGTCCGCAGCAGCATTGCCGTACCTCGTTGGCACACGCTCAAACCCAAGGCGGTGGGCGGCTAGCCTCTGCGCCGTCACCGACGGCCTGCCCTCGATCATCCCATCAGGCTTTTCATGTCCAACAATAATGCCGCGCGGCAGGCGGGAGCGTGGCGTTCATGGCGCACGCTGGTCGGGCTGTCCGCGCACGCAGGTGCACCGACGTGGCACTGGTGGTGGTCGCCCTGGCCCTGGCGCGGCTCGGGGTCAGGTCCTTGTGGGCTGGCGTGCCCGCGCCCACCACCCGCCTTCTCCCCTGAGAGTGCCCTGCTCTTCGAGCCGCTCCAGCGCAACCACGACAGCCGTGACCGGCAAGCCACTGCGTTCCACGATGTCCTCGAGACAGAGCGACCGACCGCTCACCGCGGCGAGCACTCGGTCGTCAATGGGGCCCCGCGGCCCGGAGCCGCCCACTACATGCGCCGCGGCGCCGGGCCCCGCTCCGGCCCCGGGAACCGTCCCCATCTCGGCCCCTCTGCCCCTCCGAGGAGGCGGGCTCACTTTGCCGCGCCCGGGAAATGGCCCCGCGGCCGCTTCGGTGCGGCCTGGATCGCGGCGCGGCCCAGGGCTCCGACGCAGCTGTCCCGGGTTGTCGAAAATACCCAGGGCGTCGAGGACGTCCTGGGCACCGCGGACCGGCGTGGCGCCCTCGTGCAACAGTGTGTTCGTACCGACCGAGGCGGGACTATGCACCCAACCAGGCACCGCGCCGACCTCGATGCCACGCCGGACGGCCGCCTCCACAGTGTGCCAGGAACCTCCACTCGCGTGGCATTCCACAACCACCACCATCTGCGCTAACCCGGCAATGATGCGGTTGCGGGACGGGAACCGCCAAGCCTGCGCCGGCGATCCCGGTGGTGTTTCTGACACGATTGCCCCGGTCCGGCCGACTTCACCCCAGAGCGCTGCGTGCTGGCGCGGGTACACGACGTCGACCCCACTGGCGGCAACTCCCACGGTCGAGCCTGCAGCACCCGCGCCCCCGTCGGCGTCGGCGCCGGCGTCGCGAGCTGCTGCCAGCGCCCCGGCGTGCGCTGCGCCGTCGATGCCGAGCGCCAGCCCCGACACGATAACGGCCCCCGCCGAGCAAAGGTCGTAACCAAGCTGGTAGGCGACCTCCCGGCCTTCGCGCGTACACCTGCGCGTGCCGATCAGGGCGACGGAGGGGCGCCCTTCGAGTAGCCCGAGGCTGCCGTGCGAAAACAGCACCCCGGCCGGCGCCGGGCCCGAGCGCAACGCACTTGGGTAACCCGGAGCCCCGGGCCACGTAACCGCGATCCCTCGCTTTTGGCAGTAGGCCCATAGCGACCCCACGTCCAGCCGCCGGGCAGCCTCAGACCACTCCGGCCCTCCAGGCGTCGGGCGGCTCCTCGCCGGACGGGAAAGCTCACCCGAGCGGACCAGCTGCCAAGCCGCCTTTGGGGAGTGCTGGGCCAGGACCTCAACGAGCCAGGCCGGCCCTACCGCCGGCAAGCAGGCCAAGGCGGCCGCGTAAGCAGCCTGTGGCGGCTCCTGGTCGACGCCTGCTAAAGGGCTCATCTCCGCGCTCATCGGCGGGCCACCTCGAGCGCGGACATCGGTTCACCCGCGCCCCCCGCCGTCTCGACGCCGAGCGCGCCGGGAGCTCGCAGCGCCAGCGCCAGCAGAACGTCCTCCCCGGTAAGCGGGCCCTGCCTTCCTGCAAGGTCCGAAACCGTCAGCGCGACGCGCCTCACCCTGTCGAGGCCTCGCGCGGACAGCTGGCCGTCGCGCAGCCGTCGTTCCAATAGGCGCCTCCCAGGCTGGCTGAGCGGTGCCAGCTTGTCGAGGCTCCACGAAGGCAGTTCGGCATTTGCACGCACACCCCTTTCCTGCGCCGCCCGCCGGGCCGTGGCAACTCGAGCGGCGACCACGGACGATGGCTCACAAGCAGTCCCTGCCGGCCCGCCGGGGCCCGGGCTCAGGAGATCCTCCACATCAGGACGGCGCACCCGGACCCTGAGGTCGAACCGGTCGAGCAGCGGCCCAGAGATGCGGCCGATGTAGCGAGCCCGCGAGCTTTCGGGGCACTGGCAAGAACCCGGAGAGCCGTCAGCGCCACAACGGCAAGCGTTCATGGCGGCGACGAGCATGAACCGAGCCGGGAAAGCGACGGCTGCGCTCGCGCGGCACACGACGACGCGACCCTCTTCAAGAGGTTGGCGGAGATTGTCGAGCACGGGTGCGGGGAACTCCGCCAGCTCGTCGAGGAAAAGCACACCTCGGTGTGCGCAGCTGATCTCGCCAGGCCGGATCCTTGCGCCGCCCCCGCCGATCAGCGATACGGCCGAGGCGCTATGGTGCGGGGACCTGAACGGCGGGCGGAGCGAGAGGCCACCGCCAGCGAGCTCGATGCCGGCGGCCGAGTGGACCTTTGCAACCTCCAGAGCCTCATCGGGCCGGAGCGCGGGCAGCAGCCCGGGCAAACGGGTTGCCAACATCGTCTTGCCAGAACCAGCAGGCCCCACCATCAAAAGGTGGTGCCCGCCTGCCGCTGCAACCTCGAGCGCCTGGCGTCCGAAGGCCTGACCATGGACCTCCGCCAGATCGGGTGAGCGTGGTTCCTCGCACACCGCGTCAGGCGGCGGCAGCTCGGGCCACCCCCTCTCGCCTTGCAGGATCTCCACGAGGGCCTTGAGGCTCACCGCTGTCCGGACGGTGGCCTGCCGGACCAAACAGGCTTCGCGCGCGCACGCGGGCGGCACGACGACGTACGGCTCACCTACGGCGGCGGCCAGTGGGAGGATGCCCGGGACCCGGCGGAGTGACCCGTCGAGGCCAAGTTCGCTCACGAAAGCCAGGCCTTCCAACGCTCGGGCAGGCAACTGCCCGTCCGCGGCCAAGACGCCCAAGGCCACAGCCAGATCCAGGCCTGAACCGGCCTTTCGCACCCCCGACGGCGCCAAGTTGACGGTCACCCGCTGTTGCGGCCACCGGAGCCCGCTCGAAAGGATCGCCGCGCGCACCCGGTCCCGCGACTCTCGGCACGAAGCGTCGGGGAGCCCAACGACCCGGAAGCCTGGTAGCCCGTTGCTCGCATGGACCTCCACCGAAACAGGATGACCGTCCACGCCGACGAGCGTGGCTGAACAGACCGTGGCCAACATTGGGCACCTCCTGGAAGGTGTGGGACTGGACCTGCGGAGCGGCCGGCTGCCGGCCACGAGCAACCGGGCAAGCTAACAGGCGCCAGTGACACTTATGTTTGGTTCCGACGGGGCGGGACGGGAGTGGCTAACTTGTCTGGCGTGGCTCGCCCTGCCCCAAGACGCCGCGGGCGGCGCCAGAAGCCGGAGCGCTCACCGCTCAAATTGGAAGAGCTCCAAGAGATCGCCGACTTGGCCGCCACCGGCGAAGCGCTCGGCCTCGATGTGCGGCGGATCCATCCCTCCCAAGCGCGCAAGGCCTACATCTGCCCCGGCTGTCAGCAGGCCGTCGCGATAGGCACGGGCCACGTCGTCGTGGTGCCCCGCGACGCCCCCGACCTTCGCCGCCACTGGCACACCTCCTGCTGGCTACTGAGAGAACGCCGGCGCCCGGGCAACTAAAGGGCAGGCAGGGCTGGTGCCTGATTACGCGCGATCCGCTGGCTAGAAGGCACCCTCGATGATCTCCACCTCGCCGGCCAGCACGCTTGCTACGTCGAAGCGCACGGGCCCACCCGTGCGGGCTCCCCGACCCGCTTGAACCGGCACCGCCTCCGCCGCGCTCGGCGACAACGGAGCGGACCGGGAGAGCTCGGCAAACCAGAGTGCAGCGAGCCGCCGGACCCGCGCCTGCTTGAGGGGCCCGACGGCTTCTGCGGGCAGGCCGAACGCACCCGAAGAACGTGCCTTCACCTCACAGAAGACCTGCAGCCGGCCTCGTCTTAGGACGATGTCCAGCTCGCCGTCCCGGCACGACCAGTTCCGGGCCACTACCTCGTAACCGCGCGCCTCGTACCACGCCACCGCCAAGTCCTCGCCCGTCTTGCCAAGGGCCTTTCTGGCGGAGCCGCCAGCTACGCCTACAACCGGGCCCGTCACCCTGCCGATGGTCTCAGCCGCCGGTGACGGTAAGGACTTAGATCTCTTTGTCCGGGAGCTCCTCGACGTTCACGTCCTTGAACGTCACGACCCTCACGCTCGAAACGAAGCGCGCCGGGCGGTACATGTCCCACACCCAAGCGTCGGCGAGCTTTACCTCGAAGTACGTGCGGGGAGCCTCGCCGTGGGCTTCCATTTGGACGTCGTTCGCCAAGTAGAAGCGCCGCTCGGTCTCCACCACGTAGCGGAACATCGGCAGGACGGCCCGGTACTCCTGGAAGAGCGCCAGCTCGATCTCGGTCTCGTAACGCTCGAGGTCCTCAGCGCTCATGGAACTCCTCCCCGACGGTCGTCCAAAACACCCTCATATCAGCATGGTACGGCCTGTTTGGCCCTCAGTTAAGGCACCTGGGGCTCTCGCCAGCCGGACCGGGCTCAGCCAGCTAGTGAGCGACGCGCTTCTCTTTGATCTTCGCCGCTTTGCCGACCCGGTCGCGCAGGTAGTAGAGCTTGGCCCGCCGGACGTCGCCCAGTGTGACAACTTCGACTCGGGCGATCGAAGGCGAGTGGACCGGCCAGGTCCGCTCGACGCCCACGCCTGAGCTCACCTTGCGTACGGTGAACGTCTCCCGGACCCCTGACCCCTTCCGGGCGATCACGGCACCCTGGAACGCCTGTACGCGCTCCCGGTTGCCCTCGACGACTCTTACGTGCACCCTTATCGTGTCGCCAGGGGAAAAGTCCGGCACATCGTCGCGCAAATTTTCACGGTCGATCAGATCGGTCGGGACCATAACTAAGAGAGATTAGAGCATCGAACCCCCACTGCGCGAGCAGTGCCTTCTCTTCCGCAGAAATTCCCCCCCTCGCTGCTATCAAATCCGGCCGGCGCTCCAACGTACGGGCGAGCGCCGAGGCCTTCCTCCACTCGGCCACACGCGAGTGGTGACCGGACAAGAGCACTTCGGGGACGGCCCAGCCGCGAAACTCGGCAGGCCTCGTGTACTGCGGGTACTCGAGCAGGCCTTCGGTGAAGCTCTCCTCATCGGTCGAGGCCACGTTCCCCATCACCCCAGGCACCAAACGCGACACCGCTTCGACCACCACAGCCGCCGCTGCCTCCCCTCCGGCGAGCACAAAATCGCCAATTGACAACTCGGCGTCCACAAGATGCTCGGCGACTCGCTCGTCGACACCTTCGTAGCGCCCGCACAGCAGCGAGAAGCCCGGGCGGGCTGCGAGCTCACGGGCCATCGCCTGGTCGAAGCGCAGACCACCCGGCCCGAGGAGGTACAGCGGTCTCACGGGTTGAGCTGCCTCCACGGCCGCGAACAGCGGCTCGGCCGCGAGGACCATGCCCGCGCCTCCGCCGAAAGGGCTGTCGTCGACGCTGCGTCGCGGGTCGTTGGCGCCCGCACGCAGGTCATGGACCACAATGTCGATGGCCCCGCCCCGCCAAGCCTTACCGATCAGGCTCGCCCCTGCCCAGGTCGACACCAGCTCGGGGAAGATCGTAAAAATCTCGGCCCTCATATTTCGGCCCTCACGTCTCGGCCTTCATAAATCGAACAGGCCGTCCGGCACATCTACCGTCAGCTTGCCAGGCTCCGCCGCGACCACGAACCGCAAGGGGACCAGCGCCCCGCTTTCCAGGACGAGCAGGTCGCTCGCGGGGTTCGCCTCGACGGCTGTGACCGTGCCGTGGGCCTCGCCGCCGGTACCGACGACCTCGGCGCCGATCAGCTCGTGGACCCAGAGGCCCTCGGCATCGGCCTCCGCTAACGGCTCGGCCCGCAACGTCGCGCCAGCAAGAGCTTCGGCGGCCTCGCGCGTGGCGACGCCTTCAAATCGCACCAACCAATGGCCCCCCCGGGGCCCGGCCTTACCGGGCAAGGCCTGTGACCGTTCGACCACGAGCTCGCGGCCCTGGCACTCGAACGCGCAACCCGGTCCCAACCGGCCCTCTACCGACGTGACCAGCCCTACCACGACCTCACCCTTGAGCCCGTGGGGTCGGGCGACGTGGCCTATTTCGAGCAGCACTGAAGCGCGCTCAGTCCACTATGTCTACGAAGACCTCTTCACCGTCCCTGGCCGCCGCAGCTCGCGTGACCGCGCGCATCGCCTGCGCCGTGCGGCCGCGCCGCCCGATCACCCTGCCGACGTCGCCCGGGCCGACCTTCAAGCTGAGCCGCACCGGTTGGCGATCGGAGCCATTGCTCGTTTCGACCTCAACAGCGTCCGGCTCGTCGACAAGATGGCGCGCCAGGTACTCGAGCACGGCGCGCGCCGTGCCTCCCGGCACACGGTTGTAGGGGTCGCTCACTTGGCCTTTTTGGCCGGCTCTGCGACCGTCGCCGCCGGGGCTTCCCGCACCGGGACGCCTTCGATGATCCCGGCACCTACTAACAGCCGCCGGACCCTGTCCGTGGGCTGTGCACCCTCGCCGAGCCAATGAGCCACCCGCTCAGCCTTTAGGACGACTTTGTTCTCCTCTTGACGGGGCGCGTAGCTACCGACAATCTCGATGAAACGCCCGTCGCGCGGCGAGCGGCTGTCCGCCGCGACCACCCGGTAGGTCGGTTGCTTCGTCTTGCCCATCCGCATCAGGCGGAGCTTGACCATATCGTCTGCTTTCGTTCCTTGTTTGGACCTGCTAAGTGTAGGCGCGATGGAGACGGCCCATTACCCCGGGCCCTGCCGCTCGGAGCTCAACGGCGCTTCTTTTTCTTGGCGGCCGCCTTTTTTCCAGAACTCCGTCGTTGGATCCCGGCCAGTCCAGGCACCTGGCGCATGTAAACCTGGACCTGCTTGAAACGCTCGAGAAGCTCG
>DATKHZ010000611.1:0-2610 GCA_035509995.1 Acidimicrobiales bacterium
TCGACACTGAACAACACCGTGGGTGCCAGCTTCTACGCCCCGGGCGCGCAGTCCCCGACGAGCTCCAGCATCCAGATGGCCGGCACGATGGACCCGGTGCACGACACGGCCTCGGTGAACGTCTTCGTGACGTTGCCCGGGCACAGCTCGGCGACGCATTACCAGCTGACCACCATCACCCCCTCGACGTCGGGGGCCCAAGCTCTGGCCAACAGCGCGCTCAGCGACCTGACATCTGACAACTGGGCCGCCATCTACTCCATCGCCAGCTCGGCGGTGACCTCGCGTTACACCGAGTCGCAGTTCGCTGCCGCCATGTCGGCGCAGAGCCTTCCGGCCATCACGAAGGCGAGCTTCAGCGGCAGCGGGACGACGCTGTCACAAGGAGGTGACACGCTGTGGATCGAGCCTGTCACCTTCATCGCAGGGGGCACCACATACACTGCGAATCTGGATCTGGACTGGGAGTCAGGGCAATGGCGTTTCGCCGGCACTACTACGCCGCAACCCTCCTCGTAGCCGCTGCATGCCTGTTGTCCTCGTGCTCGACACCGGCCGGAGGCACTGACAAAAACGGGCTCCCGCTCGGGCCCATCAGCGCGAACCAGATCTCGCACTCTGCGCTGGCCCATCTGATCTATCCGGGCTCGGTGCCCTTCTCCCACATCCACCAGGGCACGACCGACGCCTCCATGTCGGACGGGCCGGCAGCGTCGGGTGCCTTCTACACCTCGAGCGCGACCGGGGCCGAGATCTACGCCTGGTACCGCTCGAAGCTCGCCTCTCTCGGCTGGACCTACCTCACCGACAACGGCTGCAACACGCCCGATGTCACCTGTCCCCAGTACGGGCACGACGGGCACGGGAACCGCGAAGTCTTCTACCTCGGGATCGTGGACCCCTACAGGCTGTCGGTGTCGACGGGCACACACGCGCCGGGCGGCGCCTGCACGGTCTACGACGCCTCGTACCTGATCTACCCGCCGGGTGGCATCCGAGCGCCGCGTCCGCAGGTCTACTGGAGCGGCTCCAACGCTTGCTGGTGGACGCCCAAGGGTTACAGCGTCCCCGCCGGGACGCCGTTCGTGACCAATCCATAGGTGCTCCGCAAGCGCAAGATGTAGTGGTCTCACCTAGCACGGAAAGCGCGCCCCCTCGCCCCGAACCGGCGCCAGGCGAACCCCGCGCCGCGGACCTCGACCTGCCCGGTCGACGCCACTTCTCGCGCGGTTTCAACCCGAAGGTAGGGAGCGGTGGTCAATCGGGAGACTCCCCCCGCCACCAACAGGCGTTTGCAGAAGAGCGCCTGATGCAGTTGCAGAAGTCCCGTTGGGAGACCCCCGACGGGACTTTTTGTTGCCCGGGCCGGGCTCGCGCCAATTCGGAGGTCTCCTGACCGACGGCCGGTCGACCTATTCAGCCACGATGGTCGCGGACGGCCCTATCGACTAGCAGTTCCCTCTCTCGTCATCGAACCGACCTCCCGAACGAGTTGCTTTCCGCTGTCTAATGGATTCGGAGAGCGAACGATGGATCCGGCCCTTGACTCTCCCGGGGACCACTTGCCGTGCTGAGGCAAACTGGCGTGACCATGGACGCACCCGAGACCCAGTACGTGAGCGTCGGAGATGGCGATGTGGCGTATCAGGTACTTGGTGACGGGCCATTCGACCTCCTGTACTGCATCGGACTCGGGAGCCACATCGAGTTGCTATGGGACGTGCCGCATGCAGCCGATTTCTTCAAGCGGCTTGCATCGTTTAGCCGGCTGATCCTCTACGACCGCCGCGGCACTGGTGCTTCGGATCCGCTTCCTTCGGGAGCCGGCGGCAGCCTCCCGCCCTGGGAGGAGTGGGCCGAGGACATGCGGGCCGTCCTGGACGCGGCCGGGAGCGATGAAGCGGCGATCGTCGGTGAGCAAGAGGCGGGCGCGATGACCGTGTTGTTTGCTGCGACCTACCCAGAACGGGTTCGTGCCCTGGCGCTCTCCGGCACAAGCGCTCGTTACCGCGTCGCCCCGGACTACCCCATCGGACTGGATCAAGCGAGCATCGACCTCTTCGTCGAGTTCATCCGGCGGTACTGGGGAACGAAGGAGTTGATGGAGGCGGCCTATGGGCCTTTGGCTGAAGACCCCGAGTTCGTCCGGCTCTTCACGAGGTGGCATCGAGCCGCGCTGACGCCGAGAGCGGCGGCTGCGCAGTACCGCTACTTCATGGAGAGCATTGATGTACGTGATGTCCTTCGATCGGTCCAAACGCCCACCTTGGTGCTGCACTACTTGAAGAGTCCTTTGCCGGTCTCGCATAGTCGCTTTCTTGCGGACGAGCTGCCAAACGCCAAACTCATCGAGTTCGATGCGCTCGCCGACCTGAACGAACCCGGCAAGACCGAGGACGCCCTCGCCGTGTTCTTAACCGGCCAATTACGTGACCTGGCGATCGAACGAGTCCTCACGACCATCCTTTTCACCGACATCGTGAGCTCGACGCAAAGTTCAGCGACAATCGGAGACCAGCGGTGGCGCCAACTCCTCGACGAGCACGACGGCTTGGTCCGCGAGGAACTTCGCCACCACCGCGGGCGCGAGGTCAACACCACCGGCGACGG
>DATKHZ010000612.1:0-3908 GCA_035509995.1 Acidimicrobiales bacterium
CGGTCTGGTCCCTGCAGGGGACGTTTTTCCGTCCTTTTTTTGTAACCCTGGAGACGCGATCAACCGCTGGAGCTCATTTTCCGAAATTCGACGGCCGATCGCCGCGCGCGACCAAACGAACGGGCAGCAGACGGTCCCGGCAGCTGGGCCACCGAACGGACGGCCCCCGGTGGCCGGTCCGCCCCCTCTGCAACGGTGGCGGTATTGGGTCATGGGTCTCGTCGTTGTTGTCGCCGCCCTGGTGTTGTTCCGTGTAGACGGCACAGCCGCCCCGACCCAACATTTCAGCTACACAAGCTTTGTCAACGAGGTGACCACCAACAAGGTTTCGACGGCGACGATAAGCCCGTCCGGTTCTGTTAGCGGCAAGCTTGACAGCGGCCCCACCTACACCTCGCAGATCCCAATCGCCTTGGACGACACCTCCCTTACTCCGCTCCTGCTCAAGCACAAGGTCCAGGTGACAGGCACAAACGCGGCCAGTTCGTCGCTGGCTGGATTCGTCGAAACTCTTGCCCTGATCGGTCTCATGGTGGGCGTGTTCATCTGGTTCGCTCGTCGCGCTCGCAAGCAACTGGGCGGTGGGTTCGGAGGGATTATGGGCATTGGCCGGTCAAAGGCCAAGCTCTACGACGAAGAGAAACCGACGACGCGCTTCTCCGACATCGCTGGTTATGAGGGCTCCAAGGCCGAGGTCATGGAGGTCGTTGACTTCCTCAAGCACCCTCAACGCTACGCCGCTGCCGGTGCGGTGGGCCCTAAGGGAGTGCTTATGGTAGGCCCTCCGGGTACTGGCAAAACGCTCATGGCAAGGGCCGTCGCGGGGGAGGCGGGCGTACCGTTCTTCGCCCTCTCTGCGTCCAGTTTCGTCGAGATGTTCGTAGGCGTCGGCGCCTCGAGAGTGCGGGACCTTTTCGCCGACGCCCGCAAGCGTTCCCCGGCCATCATCTTCATCGACGAGATTGACGCCATCGGGGGCCGGCGTGGTCCGGGCGGGTTCGGCTCCAACGACGAGCGCGAGCAGACGCTCAACCAGCTGCTGTCGGACATGGACGGGTTCGAACCGGGCGCCAGCGTCGTCGTCATGGCAGCGACCAACAGGGCGGAGATCCTCGACACCGCGCTCCTTCGCCCCGGCCGCTTCGACCGCACGGTGGAGATCCCCCTACCCAACAAGTCTGAACGGACCGCCATCCTCGCCATCCACGGTCGAGGCAAGAGGTTCGGCCCAGACGTCGACCTGGACACCGTGTCGCGGGGCACGCCGGGGTTCTCGGGGGCCGACCTCGCCAACCTCGTCAACGAAGCGGCTATCAACGCGGTGAGAGACCGACGCGAAGTCCTTAGTGCCGGAGATTTCGGCGCCGCTCGGGACCGGCTCCTGATCGGCCGGCGAGACAACTCGAACGCTCTGTTGCCCGAAGAGAAAAGTGCCGTGGCTGTTCACGAAGCCGGCCACGCCCTTGTCGCTGTCCTCTCAGAGCACGCTGACCCCGTGGCAAAGGTCACTATCCTGCCGCGAGGCGCCGCTCTCGGGGTAACGGAACAGTTGCCCCTCTCTGAGCGCCACCTTTACCCCAAGAGCTATCTGACCGCATCCCTTACCGTGCGCCTGGGCGGGCGAGCAGCCGAAATGATCGTCCTCGGAGAGCCCTCCACCGGCGCGTCAAACGACCTTGCCGGCGCCACCGACCTCGCGACGCGCATGGTCAGGGAGTGGGGGTTTTCCGCCGAGGTCGGCCCCATCGGTTATGGGCCTGAAGGTCCAAACCGTGATAATCCCTTTGCCGGCCGTCCTTACGCCGAAGAAACGCAGCGCTCCATAGACCAAGCGGTGGCCGGTCTGCTGCGGGAGGCTGAGGTCGCCGCAACGAAACTGCTCCGCGATCACCGAGTCGCCCTTGACCGCGTAATCGACCTGTTATTAGAGCGCGAGACCATCGACGGTTCGGAACTCGACTTCATTACTGGGGTGCCGAAGCACCCCGGGCCGCGAGAATTGGTGTTGTTGCACCGAAGTGCCGGCCTGACGTCCTCATTCGACAGGTGTGAGCCGGCAGGGCCCGTCTAATCGGCATCGTGGTGCCCTGGGGCTCCAACCGTCACGAAAATAGCGGTAATCCCAGGTCACGGCGCACTCATCTTGCGGGACTAGCTTGAACGGGCTACAATGACGGGCGGCACAGTTAAATCCCCGAACGTGCCGGGCCAGCCCTCACTGGCCGGGACGATGCTCCAGACCCTGGTGACGTGATATTTCGTAATGCCAGAGTTAGGAGAACGCCATGGCACGTGCCGGGTCTTCCTTCTTCACCGTCACCGACGGACCTCCGCCTCCTGGGGCGGAGCGCGAGACGTGTCCCACAATCATCTGGCTCCGGGGCGAGCACGACATCGCAACAGATGGAGCCCTGCGCCGCACATTGGAGGGCGCTATCGCGCTCAACGACGCTGCGATCCTAATCGACCTGAGCGAGGTGGAACTCCTGAGCGCGTCGACCCTCGGGGTAATAGTTGCAGCTCGGAACTCCCTCCGGCAGCAGTCACGGTCGTTGACAATGCGTGCCCCCACTCCCCACGTCCGGCGCGTCATCAGCATTTGCGGCTTGCACAACCTTCTCAGTCCCGGAGAACGAGATCAAATGGCAGGAGTGGCGGGCTAGGCGCCCGGGCATACGCACAATTAGCCAAGGAACATATCCGGAATGTCTTGAACCGTTTGCGCGTAAGTTTGCAGGCCTCAATGCGCGGGTATGGGGAACAGTCGAGGCCTGCAACCTAGGTGGTTGCAAGCCGGATAGGCCTCGTAGCGAAATGAGGGACACAATGTCTAGGGGAACGGGGAGCGGTCTGATCGGCCTCGGGATCGTACTAGTGGTAATCGGTGCCATCCTCAAATATGCCGTCACGGTTACGACCAGTGGTTTCAACGTGAATACCGTTGGTGTGATCCTTCTAGTAGTGGGCATCATCTCAGTACTTATCGGCGGTGCAATGTTCGCTATGGGTTCCAATCGGCACATGACGACCCGGGAGAGCGTGCAGAACACGCCCAGCGGCAGTGAGCGGGTAGTCGAGCAACATAACGTCATGCCCTGACCCACTAGCGACGGGGTGCAGTCACATTCGGGCGAAGTTCGCTTCGCCCGAATGTTTTCTTTGGTGCCGACTTAGTGTGCGAGGCCCCTTATCAGCGTGCTGGCGGGAGCAGGACAACGGGTGGGGGGGTGTGCAGCGACGGGAGAAGGATTTCCGCGCAGGGCGGGCAGAGCGACCAATCGGTCTGGAAGAAAAGGTTGGGGTCCCCGTCGAATTCGCACTGGCACCGGCCACAGAGCCGCTTTGGCAACGGCACGCTGTCAGCTCGGGCGGTGTTCATTTCGGGCCCTCGAGATTGGCGTGCTGGTTCGCTGGCCGTCCGGCCGGCACATTTTTGTCCTCCGGGCTGTCAGATAACGACGGCACCTGCGCACCGGCCGTCTGGGGCAGTTCTGAGACTGCAGGTTGGGCTCGCACGGAACCCTCGATCCTCCCCGTTTGACGGGGGTTACTTTCACCCATATTTGGGGCTATTTGTAGCTTATCACACGTGCCGAATTAGGCCCTCCGGCGCTCAACGGTGCTGACCGCCTACTCAGGCTCGCTCCAGGTTGGGAAGGCCGCTCCCGGGCCCTCGGGCGCGGCAGGGTGCTCAGAGGCCCACGCCTGGGCGACTGCAGCAGCAACCTGCTCATGGACCCTCGGCTGGAACATGGAAGGCACAATGACCCCGAGCCCCAGCTCTTCGTCGGTGACGCAGGCGGCTATCGCTCGCGTGGCAGCTTGCTTCATTGCCTGGGTCACGTAGGAAGCCCGCGCGCTCAAGGCACCCCTGAAAAAGCCGGGGAAACAGAGCGAGTTGTTTATCT
>DATKHZ010000613.1:0-2469 GCA_035509995.1 Acidimicrobiales bacterium
AGGGGCAGGCACGGCGCAGGTACCGCACGCCACCCCCGGGGCCCGGTCGGGCCCCGAGCACACCATCGGGGCCAAACGGACGAGCTTCCAGCGAACGGTCCGCCTACCGGGGTCGACCGCTGCTGCCGCCGCAGTGGCTCACGGCCGGGGGCGACGGGGCTTGGCGGCCGTTACAAGTACCTGGCTGGGCAAGGTCCTGCTAGTTGCCACAGGTACCAGTGGCCTCTGGGCGTTGCTCGAGCTCTTCGCCGAGAGCAACCTGCGGCGTCGCCGGCGAAGAGCCACGGAGTCTTTCACCTCGGCCGGTTCTCTGCTTAACAACCTTCAGGGCGGCAAGCGCCGGCGGGAACAACTGCTTGCTTCGTACAGGCGCCACGAGAGAACCTCGTCACGCTATGGCAAATGACGCCCAATTGACCGTGATGTGGGGGCGGTAGTGCGCAAAATCCCGATTTCGGGTGGCCCTCATACTGGCAAGACAACCCTGTTCAACGCGCTCAGAGAGGAGTTCCCCGACGCTCACTTCCTGAGCGAGCCGGCCGGGATAGTGATGGAGCGCGAGATGAAAAAGGAGCGAGAAACCGAACGGTACGCGGGGGTTTTCCCGTGGAACAACTACCCAGCCTTTGCAAGGCTTGTAATTGACCAGTCGGTCGAGCTCGAAAAAAATATCCCGCCGGGCACCGAGCTGGTCTTCCAGGACAGGAGCCTGATCGACAACATCGCTTACGGCCGGCTGCTCAGCTACACAGACCTTCTTCCCGAGCTCGAAAAGCATATAGAAGCCGCCCGGTACACCTGCGTGCTGTTCTGCGCGCCAGTTGGTAGATATACCCGGACAGAGGTTAGATGGGAAACCGCCGAAGAAGCCTTGCGCACACACGAGTTCTTAGCTGTCGCCCATGATGGCTCCGGGGTACCGGTACTGCACCTGCCATCGGTGCCCACCGAAGAAAGGTTGGCCCTTATCCGGGCTAGGCTCGCGACAGCTTGACAAGGCGGGCAACCACGAGTTCTGCAAGCGCCCCAGAGGTCTCCAGGACCACGGTGCAGTTTGCACCAGGCTGCACCAGCTCGCCCCTGTAGCGGCCGCGCATGTCACAGATCGTGGCTCCCCTGCCAGGGCCTTGCCCGGTGTCGACGGTCACCCCAACGGTCATTGCCCGCACTGGGACCACATCTCCGGTCGCAATAGCAGCGGCGAGCACATCGTGGCAGGCACAACTTCGTTTGCCGAAGACCCCTTCGTAGTAGTCGAAGTAGTGGTCGAGGATCGCGGCGGCAAAGCGCGCCACATCCGAGTCTGACTCCGCCATCGAGCGGCGCTGCTCGTCGTTCATGACCTCGTGCATCGTCGCGTCCAGCGGGACCAGGGTCGTCTTCCATGGGGCGCTCAAGACCGCCTGAGCGGCTTCGGGGTCGTGCCAGATGTTCGCTTCAGCTGCCGGCGTTACGTTGCCCGGCGCCAGGGCGGCCCCGCCCATGATCGTGACGCCTTCGACAAGATTGGGCAGGTCTGGCTCGAGCCTGAGCGCAACCGCGAGGTTGGTCAGCGGCCCCGTCGCCAGCAGGTGCACCTCTCCTGGGCGCTCGCGGGCAATGCGGGTTATCAGCTCGGCCGCACTTTCACTGACTATGGTGCCGGCCGGTTCGCCGATCTCCACTCCGCCAAGCCCGCTGCTGCCATGCACGTGGGTGCCGAGCTCGGGGCCCTCGCCGATGAGAGAGACCTCGGAGCCGCAGGCAACCGGGATCTGGCCTGTCCGTCCGGCAACATCGACGGCCCAGAGCGAGTTGCGGGCCGCGGTAGCGGCAGAGACATTGCCGAACACGGTCGTGATGCCGCAGATCTCCACCGCCGGGTCGGCCAACAGGTACAGCAACGCGACGGCATCGTCGACGCCCGTGTCGCAATCGACCAGCAATGTCTTCTTCTTCGTTATGGTCATCTTCTCGCCAACCTGATGCCGAAGGTTACCCGGTGAATGCAAGTGCGGGCGTGGCGCGTCACTCGGAGGGACTTCGGCTGAACCGGAGCTCGCCTTGCGCTCCACGAGGCACCACTGCCGAGCGCGGCTGCACCACCGGTACAGCCGGCGCCACACGGGCCGCACCAAGCGGCGGCCTCGGGTCCGGACCGCCATTGTTGGGCCAATACGAAAAAGCGCGTTCTGCGAGAGCCGTGATCGTGAGCGCCGGGTTGGCCCCCGGGTTGGCCGGGATGGCGGACCCGTCCACCACGTGCAGGCCCGGGTAAGAATAAACCCTGTGCCAGGGGTCGACCACCCCTTCGCTGCCCGAGGCGCCGATCGCGCAACCGCCGAGAAAATGGGCCGTCAGCGGCATCCCGAAGATCTCCCCCCAGTTCGCGGCAGGGCGTCCCCCGGTTTGCTTGGCCAGCCGGCGCGCGAGGTCATGGCCGATGGGCAACCATGTCGGGCTTGGCTCACCATGGCCTTGCCGGCTCGT
>DATKHZ010000614.1:0-2112 GCA_035509995.1 Acidimicrobiales bacterium
CGTCCGGCAAAGCCCTTGCCCATCGGGACGCGGGTCCCCTGACGCACCTCCTCCTCGATCCCTGCGGCCGCTCGTGCGACAAGTGCAGCCCCCCCTTCGTCCAAGAGGAGGACTGCTGCGGTATCGGCGTCGAAAATCTCCCTCACGCTGTCGACGACCTGATTGAGCAGTCGATCGGAGTCGGCATTGCCACTCGCAACGTCGACTGCCGACGACAATTTCCGCAAGCGCTCAAGACCAGCTTCGTGGGGGCCTGGCATTGCCGGAGCATAGCCGGCTGGTCCCGGTCATGGGCCGCCGACCGTGTTGTCACATACCAGGTTGTTGCATACCAGGTTGTTGCATACCAGGTTCTTGCATACCGGGTTGTTGCATACCAAACCTTTGCCGCGCAACCTCGAAACAGGCCACGGCCGCGGCGGCAGCAACGTTCAGCGAGGCCAAGGGCCCGGACTGAGGGATCCGGGCGAGCAAGTCACAACGCTGGCGCACCAGGTGGGAGAGACCTCGGCCCTCTGAACCGAGAACGAGGGCAACAGGGCCGTCAAGCAAGGTGGTCCGCCAGAGATCCTCCTTCCCGACCGGGTCGAGACCAACGGACCAGATCCCGGCCTTGGTGAGCTGCTGGAGCGCCGCGGGGATCCCGGGCACCAGTGAGATCGGGACATGTTCGACGGCTCCGGCGGCCGCTTTGACCGCTGCGGGAGTAAGGGCCGCCGAGCGGTGGTGAGCAACCACAACCCCCCCGACGCCCGCGCAGGCAGCGCTACGCAGCAAGGACCCGAAGTTCCCGGGATCGGTGACACCGTCCAAGACCAGGAAGAAATGGGGACGGCCAGGAGAGCCGGGGACGATGAGGGAACCCAGAAGGACCGGGACTACGGGATCGGCCCAGGCGATGACCCCCTGTGGTGCCCCGGTCCGCGCGACCTGCGTCAGTTCGTCCGCGGTCTTGAACAAGACCTGTACTCCCCGGTCGTGTGCGAGCCGGACCAGCGGGCTCATCGGCTCGCTCGTCGCGTGCGCGCCTGCGACCCATACCCGGTGGGTGGCTCGCCGGCCCGCAGCGAGGAGCTCATGGACGGCGTGGTGGCCTTCGACCTGCTCCCCGCCGAGTGCGTCCGGGCGGCTACCGCCCTTCATTTCTCCTCTATCAGGGCGACGGCCAGACAGGCAATACCTTCCTCCCGGCCGAGGGCGCCGAGACCTTCTCCCCTCTTGGCCTTGACAGACACCGGGGCGCCAACCACGCCCGATAGCCCCCGCTCCATCGCCTCTTTGAACGGGCCTAGCCGGGGAGATTCAGCGATCACGGTGCAATCCACGTTGATAGGCCGCCAGCTCCGAGAAAGCCTTTCGACGACGCTGGTCAGCAACCCAACGCTGTCGGCACCGGCAAAAGACGGGTCGCTGTCGGGGAACAAGGACCCGAGATCGCCGAGCCCGGCGGCACCGAGCAAGGCATCGGCGACGGCGTGGCAGACGACATCGCCGTCGCTGTGGCCTCTCAACCCTTTGCCGTCCAGGCGTACTCCCCCTAGCACCAGAGCTCGGGCCGGGTCGTCGCTGAAAGGATGGATGTCGAAACCCTGCCCGACCCGCAGGCTCACGGCGCACCGGGCTCGGGCTTGAGCGACAGCAACATCTCGGCGAACACGAGGTCATCGGGGGCTGTGACCTTGATGTTGCTTGGCTCGCCTTCGACACTGACGACCCGCCCTCCCATGGCCTCGACCAGGGCGGCGTCATCGGTTGCTTCCCCCCCGCCAGCATGCGCTGCGCGCAAGGACGCTGCTGAAAACGCCTGGGGAGTCTGGACGGCCAATAGCCGCGCCCTGTCGAGTGTCATGAGCTTCCCATCGTCCTGGCGCTGTTTGATCGTGTCCAGCACCGGCACGCACGGTACGGCCCCGTCGGCGCCCTCTTCGATGGCGGCGATCACCGACGCCCAGGTCCGCAGGCTCGCCAGCGGCCTGACCGCATCATGCACGACGACGACCTGCGCGTCATTGGGGACGAGCCGAAGCCCCGCCCGAACGGACGCCGCTCGAGTCGGGCCGCCCGCGACAACTTGGTCTGCACGGCCCGAGTACTTTTCCACCCAATCGGCCG